>DATBGR010000269.1:0-15950 GCA_036557905.1 Nitrososphaeraceae archaeon
CTAATGCCAACCTATCAGAGATAATTGATGTTTTGAAATAAGCTTGCATAAATCTTGAGATAAATGAATATAACTCCAATTTCAATCGCTTTGTTATGATTTGATATTGACAAGCTGCTGATCGAATCAGTTATGTACTGGTAAAAATAGATATTCGTCTTATGCCATAATTGTGATTTTACATGAATATCCGTCATCGTTCATCCCGACGATCTTACAATATCCTTAAAAAATAGTAATACTATTCGACCATTTGCTTCGGAATAACAACCTTTGAATTTAAAACCTGCTTTGCGAATCATTGCACCTACCAGGTTTGAAAGAAACTGTTGAGGTTTTACAATAAGAATAGTTCCGTAAGGATTAGTCTGAATATCAGCGTGGTATCCCTCAATTAGGATTTTTCCCAGCAATTCAATTGGTCTCATAGTTTCTTGAATCATCTGAATTGATCGTTTTTGATAGCTTTTGTTGTAAAAAACCATTTAGTCTATCTGGATTCGCTATTAACTCTAAATTGATTTTCTTACTAATAAGTTGGTATTTAGTCACAATCGATCGATGTCTTCTGCAGCAATTGAACACTTTATAAGTAATACATCTATGAATTTATCCAACCCATTTACAAGCCGGCAATTATTAGTTTGGGATAGGAATAAATTCAACCGACTGATAGAATGGCTTGAATCTAAGAGGATTTGTCGAAACTTCAAGTAATTAATGTAAGTAAGAAATTCCTAAATACTAAAAATGGAATTCAAGTCTCTGCAATCGAAAATATTACTCTCTCTATTGAGGAGGGTCAGTTCGTTTGCTTTGTAGGTCCCTCTGGTTGCGGCAAGTCCACACTCCTAAATATATTAGCAGGATTGGATCGACCTACAAATGGACAAGTTGTACTAAATGGACAGGTTGTTACGGAAACCGGTCCAGACAGAATTATGGTATTTCAGGAAAATGCACTATTTCCCTGGCTCAAAGTAATCGACAATGTGGAATTCGGATTAAAGATGTCAGGAGTAGAGAAGAAAACGAGGTTCGAAATTTCAATGCGATATCTAGACCTAATGCAACTTTCGAAATTTGCCGATCTATATACTTATCAATTGTCTGGAGGTATGAAGCAGAGAGTAGCTATTGCTAGAGCGCTAGTTACTGACCCAGAAATACTACTGATGGATGAGCCATTTGCAGCTTTGGATTCACAAACTAGAGATCTGTTGCTAGTAGAATTACAACTAATCTGGGCTAAAACTAGGAAGACCATCGTCTTTGTGACTCATAATATATTGGAATCTGTTTGTCTAGGAGACAAGGTAATCGTGTTTACCAGTCGTCCCGGAAAAATAAAAGCAGAGATTTCTGTGGAACATAGAAGGCCTCGATTATCAGAAGACATTGATTTACAAGGGTATCAGAGAAGAGTTCTCGAAGAGCTCAAAGAGGAGATAATTACTTCTAGGAAATTAGACGATGCGATTATGTGAAACTAGTGAATTGCACTCTTGATTTTTATGCTTATCTCAGCATTAAAACTAGTTGCGACTCAGAGTAAAAGTATTCGATATAAGATGGGATAAAATAGATAATTCACATCTTGAGCTGCTGAAGAATCTCTAATCCCGCCTTAAAACTATTTGGTGAGGTTAACAATACCTCATCTGCTATTCGCCCAGCTTCTCTTATGAATTCAATTGGAGCGGCATTGTATGATGCCCAATTCAATCCTATGGACCTTGCCGAAGGTTCATTTTTCTCACATGGTATCATAATACATGCTATAACTTTTATCTCATTTTCATGCGAGAGATTGACGATGTCCTTCAAAGCATCCAAAGAATCTATTGATTGAGTGATGAAGGCGTCTGGTTTCGCATCAATCTTGCCCTGGATTTTTGTATATTTGGTAATCCTACTCGGAATGGCTAAATGTAATTCAATGCATCTATCATACCTCGTACTGCGTAACTTTCGCACGAGTTCGCTAGGCTTACTGACATACCTCCCACTGTTGGTTGAATCATCTCCAGCTACGAATAGGATGCCCTTTATTCCCACTAGTGAAGCATCAGCTACGAACTGGTTGATGGATATAAGGCTTCGGTCACGGACCCTAAGACTACAGGTTGTCGGGATGGACTCCTTTACTCTGTTCATACCTATGAGACCTGCTGCAACTACTCCAGACACTCGTGGTATACCCAATACCGAATCCGTGAGGTGGATTCCGTCTACGAACCCGTGTAATAATTCGGCCCTCCTTTCGAAGGAATTCATCATATCCTTTAGTGAATTCAGATTAGCTGAACCCGCAGTCTCTATTTTAGGAGGATTTAGTTCATAACTTAACTTCATAATTCTAACTTATGAGCTCATGATCTCTCGGTCGCATTATTAAATGCGACGCGCCGTTTCCATACGAAGCAATCGAAAATCGGTGATAGTAGATATGCGAAGAATTTGATCATAACATTTCCCAACCAACCAAATCAATAACCTATTGTCTCCTTCCGAGATTTGCTTTTTCTTCATTCGATTGTGCTACCTCCCATTCCTATTTGCAGAATTTACTTGTAGATCCAAAGAATCGACATAATGATCCATAGTATGAAAAGGCAATTTCCTATTGATCTTAAATATCTGCGCACATATTACTTGAATTATTGCTCACTAGAGCTGAATTATTACAGAGAATAGATGATCTTCTGATAAGTAATCCGAGCTATAACGACCTTAGAGATAACAACCTGACTGCCTCTTCGGTACTGGTTATAATTCACTATAATTGTAATACACCTCACATCATTCTTACTAAGCGCAGCAATAATATCAGAGTTCATCCGGGTGAGGTTTGCTTTCCCGGAGGTAGATATGATCGTTTAGTAGATCGGAATCCACTTGACACTGCTATAAGAGAAACTCATGAAGAGTTAGGATTGGCGATAAACACAGAAGAAATTCTCGGATGCCTTCAGCCTGTAAGAACAATCACTTCTAAATTTCTAATATATCCGTTTGTAACGATTAAACAATCGATAATTAGCTCGGTATATCAATCACCCGAAGTAGATAGAGTCATAGATGCTCCTCTCTATGAATTATTGGATAGCATGGATACTGATCAACGTTATTCTAAGATAACATCTAATAATCGGATGTACAAATTCAAATTTAAGCATGACATTATCTGGGGTGCCACATCTCGGATTCTAAAACAACTACATGATCGCCTTTACAAAACGTCATGCTTAACGAGCTGTGAAAAACGAAACGATAGTTGGCCCGATGTCGAGGCATAGATTTTAGCGGATTTTTGCCCTGAATTTGGCCGTTAACGAATATCGATTGCTTCAGAAGTCCCTATAGAATAACATCGAATAAAAATTTAAAGGCTACGAGTTCGATAAATAACAAATGTTGTGCAGATCATGCGGAAATGAAATGAATCCCTTCGAATATTGTAAATCATGTAGCGAGGCAGTTCAATGGAAATGTAGTAAGTGTGAAAAGGAAAATGATAAGTCAATCCATGTTCGTTGCCAAATCGTTACTAGTTATTCTAACATATCCTTGGTATTTCAGACTGCCATGACTGCTGCGTGTATATCGGGGCTAGCTGGGATAACAAATTTGTGCTAATAATCACCTATTTGAATCAATTTTGTCGAAAGGAATAGATTAGTAATTATATATTAAATCGTATCCAGAATCTAGTTGTCTAATCCAGCATCTTGTAAAAGGGCCCTAATCGTTGCTGAAAAATAAGACTGTGTCCTCCCCCCGCGGCGGTATCCTTATGTATCTTTTCTTAAGTGATTAGACCCATGCCAATTGAGAGTCTGACGGAATTTGTAGATGCTCTTGAACAAGCTCACGAGCTTAAGCGAATAAAGACTATGGTTAGTACTGAATTAGAGATTGCTGAGATATTGCGTAGGCTGATGTATGACCGTACTCGTAACCAGCCAGCAATTCTATTTGAAAATGTAGAAGGATCTCACATACCAGTTTTGGGCAATGCCTTTGGGTCCATGAGAAGGCTTAAGATTGCATTAGAGACTGATGATTTTTCTGATATCGGTAATCGAATATCAGATCTCACAAAAATGAAGATGCCTGCAGGCGTTCTAAGCAAAATTAAGATGTTACCCAAGTTATCCGAAATTGCGGATTACGGGCCTAGAACGATCGAAAGCGGTCCTGTTACCGAAGTAGTCATGAATGAAAAAGAGGCATCTTTTGACTCCTTCCCTATTGTAAAGTCTTTCAACGGAGATGCCGGAAAATTCATAACGTTTGGGTTGACGGTGTCTAGGCATCCAGAAACCGGAGTACGAAACATGGGCGTCTATAGAATTCAGATAGTCGAGTCGAAAAAAGGGTTGATGCATTGGCAAGTTCACAAACGTGGTGCTCAGCACTTTGAGGTAGCAAAGGAACTGAAAAACAAGATTGAAGTTGCAATAGTTATTGGAGCAGATCCAGCTTGCATTTTTTCTGCTGTTGCCCCTGTTCCAGAGGGGATGGACAAATTTCTATTTGCTGGAATTACAAGAAAAAAAGGCACAAAGCTGGTAAAATGCAGGAGTGTAAACTTGGAGGTGCCTGCAAATGCGGATATTGTTCTAGAGGGTTATGTTGATCCTCAAGAAACAAGGATTGAGGGACCATTCGGTGATCACACTGGGTATTATACTCCTCCCGAGATCTATCCAGTGTTTAATCTCACCGGAATTATGCAGAGAAGAAAACCAATCTATCTAACAACAGTGGTTGGCAAACCAGTGCTAGAAGATGCATATATTGGAAAAGTGGTCGAACGGTCATTTCTGCCACTCATAAAGTTATTTCAACCGGAAGTAATCGATTTTTGCATGCCTCCCGCTGGTTGGTTTCAAGGGCTCGCTATTGTGTCAATTAAGAAGCAGTATCCGGGTCATGCGAAGAAAGTTATGATGGGTCTGTGGGGGCTCGGGCAGCTTGCACTCACAAAAATGTTTGTCATTGTCGATCATGATATAGACGTTCAGAATATGGACGATGTCATATGGGCGTTAACGACGAGGACGGATCCGAAAAGAGATACGATGATCGTCGACTTTGCTCCAACAGATTCTCTTGACCCTGCATCCCCGCTTGTAAACCTTGGATCAAAAATAGGGATCGATGCAACCTCCAAATGGAAAGAGGAGGGATATTCAAGAGAAATTCAACGATTAGCAAAAGTCGATCGTAAGACGAAGGAATATGTCGATAATAAGTGGAAAGAGTATGGAATCGATTGAATGAGAATCAGATTCCCAAATGTGGATACAAGCAAGATAAAATGTATAGAATCTCGATTCGCATTGAAGATAAACTCAGAGAACGACATAATAGAGTGTACCCTAAGAATTCAATATGAATGTGCATAAGTAGAATTTCCCTAAAGCAGAATTTGGCTAGACTTGCCTAATTATTTTCTCGATAGGAATCCTAACGGTATGTATCGTGCGGCCGATTATTGAAAAACCCTTTTATATAGTCTACGAGGTGATCTCCGATATGTCTAGTGAGGTTAAGGGAAAAGTTCCAAAGATCGTTGCGCTAGAGGTTCTTGAAAAGAATGGAGTTAACGTCGAAAGATTAAAGGAGCTAATTACTAAGGGGGTTGGTGCCGAATTTACTACATACTATTACTACACAATACTTAGAATGCATTGTACAGGGTTGGAGGGGGAAGGAATAAAAGAAATTGTTGAAGACGCTCGTATTGAGGATAGAAACCACTTCGAAGCGATGGTGCCGAGATTATATGAATTAGGAGGTGGCCTTCCTCGAGATATCAGAAAATTTGCTGATCAAGCAGGATGTCCGGATGCGTATTTACCAGACAATTGGGAAGAGATAAATTCGATTTTGAAGGTGCTGTTGGAAGCAGAACAGTGTGCTATAAGATCTTGGGGTGAAGTCTGCGATATGACTGCTGGAAAGGATCCAAGGACCTATGATATAGCACAAAGGATCATGCAAGAAGAGGTTGAGCATGAGGCATGGTTTATCGAGCTCCTGTCAAAGAGGCCATCTGGCCACTACAGAAGGAAATTTGTAGGTCAATCACCACATACTGGCGCTCAGGGAAGTCTCATTCATTTATGACAATATACAACGCCGCAAACAAATGTTCTCGCCCTTAAGGAACCCTACTTTCATTTATTTCGGAAATTGTATGTAGATTTTTCTCATCATCGATGTCAATTCCGAATAGAAATATGAGGGGTAATCTTAATTCTAGATGCAGTACACAAGCTGATAGCGTGCAAAAGTGCAGTATCCGGTTCATTGAAATGAAATATTGTCGCAAAGATTTGATAGTATATGTTAGGAAATTCTTTATATGAGGATATTTGTATTACGGATGGGCAAAAAAATTGACAAAGTGTATTGCCTTTCATTCGTATAAAGGTGGTACTGGTAAGACTACCATAGGAGCTAATTTTGCTGCGTGCCTTACCAGGAAAGGTTACAAAGTTTCCCTCATTGATCTTGATGTTTATGCTCCTAGCCTTCAATCATATTTTGATGTTGAACCTAGTAAATCGATCAATGATTATCTCTATTCAAATGCTGAAGTAGAGGATGTAATGGTTGATATGACGCCACTCGTAAACAATTCTCTTTCAAACGTAACTGCCCCTATTGAAGCCAAATTAGAGTCGGCAAATCAAACAAGGGATTCAGAAGCAGACATGTATGGGCATTCTAGTTCAGCAGGCACCAAATCTAATGCCGTTAAGCCTGATATGGTAGACCATAGCTTAGGTAAAACCTCTACGAAATCTGGAAAATTGTGGGTAGGCTTCTGTAGTACTAGAAAGGAAGACATTTTCAAGTTGGAGGGAGGCGTCAATGAGAATATGAGACGTCAATTTCTCAAACGGTTTATACTGTTACGGGAACAATTGATCTCTAGCTACGATTCCGATTACATAGTTATTGACACGAGTCCTGGAATCAGGTACTGGTCAATAAATGCATTGGCTGTTGCGGATATCTTATTTTTGACACTTAAAATGGGAGATCTTGATATTGAAGGAACTAAAAAAATTGTAGATGAAATTTATACTTCATTCACAAAATTTGGGACTAGATCTTATCTTCTGCTCAACAGGGTTTCTGGTTACTGCGTACCACATACCATTCCACAAGAAAGTCGCAGTTCTTCTAAGCATAATGATAACCGATTTTCGCCTTCTGAGGTATCTTCAACCATTCAAATGCTGCCTACAGGAAAGAGCAAAAAAGACAGTTTGCCAGTGAATAAACCAATTGGTTCAGATTTGACTGGTTTATCAGAGCAGAGTCGTAATATTTCAGGTCTAATTTTAGGACAAAACAGTGATCTACATAGGATGCTTTCAGATGAACTGAGAATGAACATCATATCCTCAGTACCTTGTTACTGCGATATTCAATTCGTAAGAAAGGAGTTCTTGACAGCCTTGCAATTTCCTGATCATCCTTTTGCTGTTAAAGTACACGAACTCATTGGTGCCCTAGAAAATTTGCCACAGAGATAAGTCGGTTTACAATCATATCGAGGCCTTAAGATCCGACTCGGACTATTTTCGTAATGAACAACAGATTATTTGATGCCAGTTATTTGATTGGGGATTATTCTGGATTTGAAAGTTCTAGATTTATTCTTTTTATTAGATCGCTCATCTCTATCGGCTTTTTTAGAAAGCATGTTTGATCAGGGGATGAAAAAATCTCTCTTAAAGCATGATAGTTAATTTCGTAGGCAGTTATAAAACAAACCCTTGGAATAGGGTCTATTTTATGCAGATGCTCGAAGAGTTCAAAACCATCAATTGTTGGCATTCGGACGTCTATGATTAGTAGATCATAGCAATTAGCTTCGAACTTCGAAATTGCCGTAGTCGGATCCGTGTATGAGTCTACATCAAAACCAGCATTTTCCAAAGATACTTTGAACGATGCAACCACGTCGGGCTCGTCATCAACTACGAGGATTCTCTTTCTAACGTTGGCTAACGGATTTTACCTCCCATAAAAGTAACAATCCTGCTTACAAATAGTTGCGAAACGGAAGACATTACCATAAAAACCGAAATTACCCTGGTCCAATTGAAACACTCTTGATATATCACCATGTCCACATGATCTGCTACTAGTCTGAATAAAGCACATCGGCTTTCTCTAGCCCCACGTAATTTTTAAGTCTCCATCTATTTATGACTTCTATCATTCTTAAGGGCTGTAAAGTTAAGATATTATCTCCTTGCTATAGTGGTATGCAAATAGATTTAACCATTTTGTACATGCTTCAATTTGCAGTTTTTCTTTCTACATGGAAAATAATCGTCGAAACATTCAATCCTATCCGTTATGTACTGTATAGTCCTTTCTATGATGCTTTTCTCATATTAAGAATCAATGTGATGATGATTTAGTTTTAGTTTCAAGAACTAACTGACAGGCTTGTGGATGGATACCAAGTACCACCATCTGTGGAAACTGGATGTTCTCCTCCATATTCTCTTACAACATTTGATAAAAATCTCTCTGCCACAAACGTATTTCTTTCTTTTGATAAATTCGATCTTGGAACCTCTTTGCTTTTAGCCTCTGTTGCGACCCAGAGCCAAATTAATTAGCTCAGAACCAACCTTGATTTGAGTTTCGTCTAGTATGATTTTCTAAGATCTTGGTGTTCTTATTCTAATACAACCTCTGAGGATTATACTTTTTGATTCAATCTCTTATAGCAGTGTGGCTACTTGTAACAAATTTGGGCAAGGCCTTGGAAGTATTTCTTAACGAAAGACCATTGAAGTAAAGATGCAGCGCATATGTCATGTCTTTAGGCTCAGTTCTGTTTCTTCTCTGATATATCACATATAAAAAAAACGAGAAAGAAGCCTATAGCTTTTTCCTTAACTTTACAGAGCCTTCAGAAGGCAAGGAATGACCAATATGTCAGATTGGGTATAGAATATCGAAATGGGTTGAAAAATTAAGTTAGGCAATTTGCTTGTTAAATACACTGAATTCGTATGGTTCGCGTCTGACTGAGGTTGGCAGTGTCATCAGCTTACACTCACCGTCTTTCCGAAGCCCCACAGAATAATTAAATTTTTATACGGCATTAATGGGTAGATATTGTTCTCAACCTTTGAAACATGAAAGACGCATAGGAGAAGCAATAATGATTGCATCTGGGATAGCAATCTCTATAGGTGCGAATGCAATTGGCGTAATACCTGTGGTGTATGGAGGATTAGCGATAATGGGTCTTGGGGTGATTTCCGTGTTTTGGAGATGAAGTGATATGCATCGATTATACAAGATAACCCCAGGAAGATTTCGAGTTGATATTAATTGCGTTATTCTTAGGGAAAGGCATACTTAGGAAATTCAATGCGAAAACCAATCGAATGGTCGTCCTACCCAGTTGATGCTTACCAGTATATTGGATTGGTCTAATCTATTTGCGACATTCAAAATATTATGTCATAGGGCTGGCCTACAGTCTTAAATAACTCACTTTGAGATTTTGAAATCAGATTATCTACGTTTTCTTGTTTTTCAGATACTTCGGCTTCAAGTAATTCTAGTGCCCTTCTCTTCTCTGTGATAGCCTCGTTGGCCTCTTTAATGCCATCCTCTAACGTATTAAACTTCCATAATATTTCGAGCCTAACTTTCTGCTCCTTTAGCGAATGCACTCGTGACCTTATATCATTTAACCTTGAATTAAAGCTTGGCAAAAATTCTAAAACTTGTTCAAGATAGTATCTCACTTTTTCAGAGTCTTTTAGGTCGATTGTTCCTATTGTTATTGCAGATTGTATTTCGCGAAGAATCGAGAGGTATTGGAAGAAATCACCAGCATCGACTTCCTTCCCTAATTCTCCAGAAACCGGCTGATCATGCGAATCGGTTCGAAGCTTGGAAGTGACCTCGTTAATCTGAGTCTCTTTATAGTATATCTTCCACGGTTCAGTTGCCAATGTTTGGAGCCTTATAAACCGATCCTTTTTCGCCGGAATCCCATAAGAGTATTTAGTTATGGCTCTGTTAACATGTCCGAGTAGATCTACCGTTTGCTGGCGAATTTCCTGCTCCTCCATCTCTAGTCGCTCAATCTCATTGTCAAGAGCTGATATTTCGAGATACTCTTTACTGCCTTGTAGTTGTCGAAGTTCGCTTTCTTTTATATCGACTTTATCTTGCAATAGTCTAATTTCTGACTCACACTTATGAATTGCATTACGACTATTCTTAATTGAATTAGTATGTTCTGAGAGAGAATTTAACAATTCATCCGTGTCGTCAATCGATTGCTTGAACATTTGATAATCTGTCACTCTTAACTTGCATTTTCTGGACAAGTTGGATATGGCATTAGATTCACTTTGAAGTTTTGAAGCATATTTTTTTACAAACACATTTAGAACTCTACTATGAGAACCACTAAGAGCACTAAATCTGTTGACTATTGATTCCAACCTAGCTTCAAATTTGATGACATCATCGAATGTTGCAATAGAGTTAATCTCAGATGAGGACTCCTTTCTCAACGACACGATTATGGTTCTTTTCGAATTTTCGACAATTGACTCAAAGCGTGGCTCCTCAACCTTAATGTTTTCTTTTTCAAGGTCGTCAGCTATCTTTTCAGTACTTTTCAATACTTTCTCAACCGAGGACTTTATTGGTGTTAGCTCTGTCACCAATTCGTTGACTTTGAACTCGTCCCTGGAATGTAATAAAACCAAAGCCTCTGGAATTGAAATTTGCCTTTTAATTTCACTCACATTACTTTGCTTAGTAGGCGGTCTTGCGGAGTTAGATGCAGGTTCAGTGACGACTAAGTTATCAGTATATTCAGATTTGTTATCTTTAACACTAGGACTATGTGATGGTTCTTCGGTTTTAACCTTATTTTTCTTTTTCAAAAAGTCAAAAAGCGGGACCAAGATGAAGTAACTTGATGGTTACAGTAACAAAACTGTTTCTAATTCATTTGGAAGTCGTACTCTATGTGCAAGACATATCTTCATCTAGAATCGTACAAGTGTAATATTATGTAGACAAGACAATAAGTATCATTCGTTTGACTTGTGGAGTTGATTCGTGGGCAAATTAGATATTCTAATGTTGTTTTTCCAAAATAAAATTTGTCAGATATATATATATTTGGCGGCTCACGCTCTTTTTTTGGGTTATTAACTACGGCCGATATATTGAGGGCAGAACTTCATTGTCATAATGTATATTCGAATTATAGAAATAATTCAGACAGGATCCCGTTTGATTGTGGAGTCAGTATTCAAGAACAGTTTGAGCAGGCTTTTGTCCAAGAGTTAGACGTTCTGTTCATAACTAATCATAATACACTAGACGGTTACAGGCAAATGCTTGAATACCAGGAGAATCACGACAAATATAGAAATATCAAAGTCTATCCAGCGCAAGAAGTTACTTTGAATAACCTTGGGCATGTATTAGCGTATGGCATTACGGAGGAAATAAAGAGTGGCATGAGCCTCGAAGAGACATTAGATGTAATCCGATCGCAATACGCCATATCATGCGCCGCTCACCCGTTTGCTGTTTCAAACGGCATCCGCAATAAAGCGCGTACGTGTGATTTGATAGAGTCATTCAATAGCAACAATATTGATATTTTTTCGAACGTCGTGGCTGAAAAATTCTCGAGAGAAAATAATATGAAGACTATATCAGGTAGTGATTCACATGTTGCCTCGACTCTAGGGAGATGCGTTAACACTATCGAATCAGATAACAATATCGATTCGATTATGACTGGAATGCGCAAAGGTCGATTCAAAATTGATCTCGCACGATATGCAACAAAAGCGGAACTTTATGAACATGCTAGATACGTTTTGGCCAGCTCAAGAGAATCCTTACTTGATTACTCTTTAACCCACTATCCTAGGGCACATAAGGCTGTCCGATGGGCACTTAATTCATTCCTCTCAGCGCGTCACGATAGATTTTGGCGATCTATAGCTTCGTTCTCACTTTACTTGACAAAGCGAGCATCTATGAAGGTTAATATGAAAGGACACGACCCCGAAGTATTTGAGAATAGATCATGGAGAAGACTAATTTCAATGAGTTTGGTTCCATAGCTGAACCTAAGTATCATTCCTTTGGTTCATCGCAAAGCCATTTTTGCAAACGAAAAAACCGCATGCAGGCAATAGAGCAGTTATTTGTCAATTGTGTCCTGTATTCTTGCGAAGGGGTTGGTTCTTTTTATGCTTACTACTTACCAATAATTTCGTAACTATTAGCAAACCAAATGCTGGAAACATACCTATGAATACGTAGGGAAAAATTGCCATGAACATCGAAGGTTCAAATATTCCTATTGTCAATTCACTTCACGTGCAACTCCAGTTTTCCTTCGATGAATATAAAATATATTTCTTCTCGTTATCTAAATTATAAGATAACTCACGACGACAAGAAAGCAAAGATCTAGATTGGGTTTCTCACCAATAGTTTACTTTAATCTTTTCAATCGCTCTTTCGTGGTCTGGACCCAATCTTCTTGCAAACCTTTCCATCGCAGTTAGTGGAACTCCACCCAAGCTCCTAGCCAACCCAGCAAAAAACAGATTCTTTACTGGATTTTGCCTTCCAATTTTGCGCATAAATCTCTGAATTCCATACTTGAAATTATGCTGCCAAGTTTTATACATGACACCGAGCTTTCCAGGATCCATCGTATTACCTATATCAAAGAATTCGGATTTTTCTAGAAGTCCAATGGGTACAAATGTCAACGGGGTTACTGTAAATTTTGACTCTGGTTGTTCAATTTCTAGTTCATGAATAAGACGTATAGTCTCCCAACTATCCTCTGCATTCTCATCATTATCCAAGCCCATAATAAGAGTAAAAGCTGGCACCCAATAGTGCTCGTTAAAGGTTTTAATTCCTGTTTTGACGACCCAATGCCACTCTTCGGGTCGGAACGGTGCTAATTTTCTATCCGCATACTTGCCTATAAGTCTGATACTTCCCGTTTCAAAGCCACATTGAATCCCGATATGATTTTCTGGTCCGGACTTAATAATTTTTGAGATATTTGGAAGCAATCTTTCATCTGCTATAGCCCCCGCTAAAGTTCCATGTGTGGGATTTGTATGTTCAATGCCCGTGTCCATGATGCCTTTAAACAGGTCCTCAATTGCCTCTCGATTTGGCTGCATATTTTTTGTCGTCCTTGGATTAAGTCCGTAAACAAAAATATCATCGCTCTGTATCCAAGCACTCTTGACGCCTCCGTACTTCATATTAATTTCAATTTCCTTTTGGACTTTTTCGACAGGATAGTATCGGAGTGGTCTCAGTGTTACATCGCAGAACTTGCATCCTCTTCCACAACCCCTCATCACTTCGACCATGCCGTGCATGCTTGGATTTATGATATTTGGTATTTCATCCATCTTCGGTTCATCACTGTAGTGGATAAACCGACCGTAACGCTTAGTTCCATCACTGCGTGAAAATTCTTTTATATCCACCTTGAATTTCGATTTTTTAAATGGATTCGAATTCTCTAATTCCCCACTAATTACAGCATCAAAAAATCTACCTCCGGCACCATCTATTTCAGGCCCTATTCCACCCATGTCGCCTTCTACTATGCCATAAATATCATATTCTTCTATCTTCGCAGGATCGTAATTATACTGCCAAGTGCCCGATGCACCAGCGATTACTTTCGCTTTGCTTCCGGTTCTCTCCTTCGCAGCCTTAATTCTCAGATGTAAATCCCTGCAATAGAACTCATCATACGACATGTGTTTTCTGCCATACGTAAATGTCATAGTTACTGGGCCCATGCCAAGTGGATCCATTTCATATGTTCCTACAACCTCAGTTCCAGGTCCTATGAATTTCTCAATATGTTCAGGATGAGCTACTACTACATCTTCTGGTCTATATCCATCCCTTATAAGAGCCGACTCCACCTTTCTTAAACCATAAGGTGCATATGTAGCTACTCCGTTCTTATGTTCGATAGGATTGCATATAAAATCGAAAAGTACTCTTGGTGTAACTTGGTGCCCTAAAACCTTGTACCAAAATGTACCATGATCCCTGTTTATATCTAACGCAGGTGCACATCCAAAAAAGGATGCTAATGATATTCCTCTATACGGGGACATTAAGGTCCTGTCCGCTGTTAATACTATCTTTGGATAATTCATTATTAAAACTCTAGACGCTCTAATCTTATGCATTCATATTGGAAGGATATTAAGTTTTTCAATCTGACCGAACGCCTTCCAACCTTGCAATTGACGACATAGATTAGTGATATGTCTAGGGTCTTCCTACTACGTGTTCATTTCGCCTAGATGCTGGAATCATGGCTAGATAACTAACGGTCAAATAAGAAAACTCTTTGTTTATTGCTCATTTCTTTGCACCTAACGACCTATTCTTCAACCTTAAATGTGTTCCGCGGCACTTTCTACATCTTGCAGCTGAGATCGGGTTTCTTCCTCCACATTTGAAGCAAATTTTAAAGAAAAGTCGACGTTGCTGCGCAATCTGTTTTTTTGTGGGATCTGTAATTGGCATTATACTGATCTATGAGCTTCGTAGGAAGATTTCTACTTTTCTATCTCCAGGAATCGGGTAATTAAAATGGAACACTCAAGTGCTCACACAATTTCCCAATGATTTCGGCTGCCAGCTAAACAGAATCCGATTAGTAAAATTCGATTAGATACATCTTAAACGAAAAGTTTCCTCATTACTCAATGTGTTTCTGGAATGCGAATATCGAAGTAACCGGCTAATTAGGCATAAAATTTCATATCATTATAACGTTTGGGTCCAATTCTTAATGCTATCATCGTTCCTATCCCCCAATATTAGCTCTTGATGACCACTGGCATGACAAGAGTAGTCAGAGATTGATTTTCTTAAGGCAACATGCAAATCATGAGTTATTGCAGATTTATTGATCCGAATAATATTGTGAACATTTTAAACAATGGACCTATAGTTTGTCGATAGAATTTGTGGTTTACCTCACATGCCGCATTTTGGACCAAACATTTTGCCAATTATGAACCTTATTAGGTATTACAAGTTGCAATACCGAAACCACGACATGCTAAAAGCTAGAATCTCCAAGTCGCATTACTGTATGTTTCTTTTAGTTGAATTCGAGTAATACATACGATTCTTCCTAGGTTGGGCAGTTAGCTAATATATTCATTTTTTATTTTAGCAATTATAACAAAATCTAATGTGGATATGGTATTAAAATAGAGAAGAATCTAGCATATATATTAATATTATATCAATACTAAATGTTTTATTGTTACAGTTCATGAAGGAAATCGCAAAAGTTGTATCGACTTCGGTAAGTTGCTATGGATAAGCAAATAGCTAAATGTGCCATGTGCGGCAGGAGTATTATCGATACGAAGCAATCCCTAAAGCGGGAAATAAGCGACAAATTCATTGAATTCGATTCTCCAGACTGCGCAGGTATTTATGAACGACTACGAAGTGTTTATGGAAATTCAATCGAGATTTAACTGTTTCTAAAGCGAATTTGCGATTTTAGTATTCTATAATGTCATAAAATCGAAATGCAGCCTACGAATTATGATTCGTATCATAGCTTATTTAAAGTGAAATGCATATAGAAATGCATACTATATGAGTCCATGAATGAGCTTATACTAATTCAACCCAAGATTGTCATGTTATTAGATCCGATGATATTGTATGGGTAAATGATGTCTTGCAGACACTTTTCCGTTAATTAAAAACTGTTCAGAGAATTCAATCAATAGAAAAATGAATATGTGATTATCTTCAATGCATAAATAATTAGCTGAATTCAATATGCAAAATACAGATTCAGTCTCGTTAGA
>DATBGR010000270.1:0-2935 GCA_036557905.1 Nitrososphaeraceae archaeon
TGCTAAATTATCGGCACAGTAATGTCAGTAGCAGTAAAATTTATCAGGCATCATGTTCGTAAATTTGAATTCTAACTCTAATCCTTTGCTCTCGCTATAATTTGCGACGAATGATTCATTCAGCAATATGGGAAAGCTTGAGAGTTCTGTATTTTGACAGCTAGGGCACCTACCATCTGCGGGCAACATGAACTGAGTGAAGTATGTTGCAGACCAATAACATGTATCACAAAGAATGAATATAGCCCTTTCTTTTTTATTTAGATAATTCTGTTCCTTTCTGTTGGGCCAGGTTAGATAATTACTATTGGTCATTTAGTTAGAAATGTCTTCCTCGCTGTACTAATATATTAATCATTGCTCTTCCTAATGTGTTATTACTCCTTCCTCCTAAGGTTTTTAGTTAATAACGGATCTATAGCTAGAGCCTTAGAATTCCATAGAAATTCAATATCTATGTCTTTTGCAATAGAACCTGCAACCCGACTTTCTCGAAAATATGCGAATCATGCCAAACTTGGAGGTTGAAATTCATATTCTCTACATAGAAATTCTCTACATTAAAATGTCTCTGTTCCTATACCGTAGTTCGCTATCCCTTCTTCGGGTCGGGAAGTCAACGACCTTAAGCTGCGTTAGCATAGACGAATTGTTGCACATAAACAGATCGCTTGCTGAGCAAATTAGATGGATAAGGCATATAATCATTTATGTGTTACTAGTATGCATTATACGATATGTGAATATTGGTTATTCACACACTTAACTAATGCACTATATTTTTAAGGAAAATATTAAGTTAGATTTAGGATTTCTATACTTAGACCTCAGATGTTCGTTTTAAATAAGGGTTCCGTACGCTCGTAGATTATCCATATCCAGCTTTCATTCAACTGTCCGGCCATGGTTCCTTTGTTTTGTTGTCTATATTCTTTAATGTAGCAACTATACTCCCAATATACTGGTCCATGATCTCAAATTTATCCCTAATGGATGAAAGTTCGGTTTTGACTGTTGAAATATTCTGATCTATTTTTTTGATCCCGGTAATGGTCTCATGAAAACCCTCGTTCATTTGCTCAGAGATGTAAGATAAGCCTATGTAATTCCAATCGATTTTCTGACCGTTATATACTTCAAGTTCGGTCACTTCGTACGTTACACCAGGTTTAAGACGTGTGGTATTTTCTTTCAAATATTCATGAAATGCCATAACATCCTCAGAATTACCGCTCGTCAAGACTTGAAGTTTTTGTTCTTCCTCTATATTGGCAGTGTCAATCTTAATGTGAAAGCGTTTGGCTTTTGCAAGTAAACGATCACGTAAGCCTGTATCGAAAATACCGCCACTGTCCTCCATAATATAAAAAATCCTGTCTACCATCTTCTAATTATTTGTCTAGCATGCCAACGGTAAAATCTTTTGCCTCCTCATTCTACCAGAGCATACTATAATCATCGTGCTTCAGCACATCTTAGTTATATTATCCACCGCGAAAGGCGCGCCATATTAATGTGCATATTGCCCTAATGTAACGATACTGTCTTTATACGAACCCCGAACTTAGAATCCATTCACACACTCTGCTATATTAAAAATTGAGAATAAAACCGAAGTCTTGTGATATAGGTAGAAGACTTCAATCCATCCGCCTTTGTCGAGTACCAGGATAATTCTACCCACAACAACCTAAGAATAGATACCATGTAACCTGCTACTTCTAAAGCTCATGAGAAAATCAAAGTTATATATTTAGAATTGTCAGTGACATGGTTCAGCAGTCCATCAGTCCAAATGGACTCTCGTAACTATGGTCTCGATACATTATACTTGTGTCTAACTATTTAGATGGGGATATGGGGAAAAGAATAGTCACAAACCAAGTAATTTAAAATAGATTCCATAGTAGTTTATCAATGACTTGATAGCACGGACTTGAGTAACTTACTGAGAAATGACTACCATATTTAATTATGAGCCGATACATAGAATCTGCGGTGAACAACTAAAAAATGGAGAATCAGTGTGGCCAAGAAAATCGTGATATCTGTCAATGTCCGTGTCATCCTGGGACTGGGGCAGGCGGATGTGCGGGATGTGCACATATGCACGGACATAGCAAAATGGGATCAGGAGATGCATTTGAATTCGTGATGGCAATGTGGCACAAAGCGTCGTTTACAGCATATTCGGAATTGATGGTTGAAAAACTAAAGAAAAGAATAGAGGCGGTAAATGGTCCTATTATGGACAAGGTTGCCGATGCAATAATGGAGAGTATGGGGAAAGAGTGGCAGGCCATGATACAGAAATCAACTGCTAAGAGAGAATTACACGAAAAATTGGCAAAAATATTTCATGAGGGAATTCAAAAACAAAAGTAGATACGCCGAACAGGCAAATTGGAAGGACCTCTGGATTGCAGAATTATGGAGTGGACACATTTGCGATCAATCAACATGCCATCTCTTTTTTTCACGTCTTTCATACAGTAGAGATAATAAACTGCTGCTTCATGAGACTTGATTTGGTGTCGGCCCACCAGGTACGACGTATTACAGTTTCAAACATTCTTATGATGCTTGGTTGTACATTTTTTAATCTGTAACAGAATAAACAACATGTTATTATGCCGGTCATTAAAGCACACTTTCCTGTAAAGTTTAGCTCTAGCATTAATCGTGAAAGTGTCATAACTACCATAATTGTCTGCGTACTTTGACCTTTCATATTCTTCTGATATTGTTACGAATCAGATTGTGTCCAAAGACTTTCAAATATCGAAGCGTAAGACAACACTGTAGATTGGCTAGAGTTCGTCGCTAATCCAATCGCTTCTATAGATGTTTTTTTTATCATCCTTTAATTCTATAGCTAGCGAATATTTTTTATCCACGATCATGATACTAGCTTTGATTGCAATTGCGGCTGAAT
>DATBGR010000271.1:0-2072 GCA_036557905.1 Nitrososphaeraceae archaeon
TTATAATAAAATCAAATCTTTGATAAAACGAAAACAATGCTCGAGTCAACAACAACCATTCAAACATGCACTCATATGGACAATCATTTGGATCTCTCTTGCAACTGTATTTTCGGGAATGATATTTCTTACACTTGGACAAGATAAAGCATTATTTTTTGTAACAGGATACATCATAGAAAAGTCCTTAAGTATAGATAACATGTTTGTTTTCCTATTAATATTTTCGTCTCTAGCTATTCCTCATATGTATCAACATAAGGTTTTGATGATGGGCATACTCGGTGCGATTCTAATGAGAATAGTCCTTATCCTAGCAGGAGTATCACTACTTGAAAGTTTTCATTTCGTGATATATGTATTCAGCGGAGTATTATTATTTACAGCGATACGTATGCTAGTTCAGATGAGGAAAAATGATGAAAAGATAGAAATTGAAAAAAATATTGCAGTCAGAATGCTGAAAAAAATTATTCCAATATCTTTTCAATTGAACGGAGACAAATTCCTAGTTAGAAAAGATGGAATTTTGTATGCCACTCCTATGATGATTGCTCTTGTAGTAGTAGAAATGACTGATTTAATTTTTGCTCTAGATTCTATTCCTGCTATTTTGGCTATAACTTCAGACTCATTTATAGTAATAACATCGAACATATTCGCAATTTTGGGTTTAAGAAGTTTGTATTTTCTGCTTGCAGGTATGATGAGAAAGTTTTATTATTTAAAGTATGGTCTTATTGCAATATTACTTTTTGTTGGTGTGAAGATGAGTCTAACAGGATTTATTGAATTTCCCATTACACTATCTGTAATAGTAATACTTGGAATATTGATTTTTACCCTTGGACTATCATTCATTAAAACCAGAAGAATATTAAAACAGACAATTTGAGAAAAAGTTAGATTTGATAAGAAATGTGATCAGTGCCAGATGATGTTAGTTATCTATGTCTATTGAAGTATCTATTCTAATCTCTTTTTATGACCTAAAATATCTTAAACCTTATGAATAAGTTCCAAAATGATGAATATAATAAACTAAAGAATGAGGATCGGTAAAGTATCGAAAAAAAGGCTTTTAGTATATCAATCATCTAGGATTCAATGCAACACAATATAACATAAATCAAATCCCTCCTGTTGCCGGAACTATGCTTAATTAGGAAATTTTAGAATTTTGATTTACCATCAAGAGGACATACAAAGAATATCAGCTAATATTTGAAATTCCAAACGAATCAATTGTTTGAAGCATTATTGGTAATATCTTTGCAAATGTTATTGGATCAGCGCTAAAATTAACAACATAACCATTCTTAATCCCTCCATGTTCTAGTCCAAATGTTCCAAATTCTAAACTCTTTTGTGAATGTCCATGAAAGATATCGGTAAAAAGTAAGCCATATGCCTGTCGACCAGCAAGTAATGAATTAGTATTTGACATAACAACATTAAAGTCTTTCGTATTAGAATTTGACATCCTGATGCCTTTACTATGATCTAGAAATGATTGTAATGTAGTATCTACTGATTGCGGATATAGTCCGACTACAACTGACGCAAATTCATTACCTGTACTTTGGATTGGCGGCGTCATAAGAACTATGCCTAGAAAAGGAGATGGCGAATTATTACTTGATATATTCCTAGCATTCCAACTAGCTGGATATTGAATAACAACGCCATAAGTAGAATTATAATAAACTTTCATTGGGATAGTAATTGTTGAAATAGTCTGAGCATGAGCAAAAGGTGTACTGACAATTAGTAATATTGACAATATAAAAGATCCAACTGTCAGCAGAGATAAAGTCATTTATAATATATATTTTCTTGGTGTTTATTAGTTTTTGTATAGGATTGAATATTAATCTATCATATTAATTAGAAATTTATTGTCTAACATAGAAAATGGATATATTTATTATTATGTCTCAAAACTTATTATGTTATGTTATATTAATTAGAATTTATATTATTGTTAATAATTTATAACTATAGTTTCCTTGCTTCTTTATTTTCTAGGATCGCATCAATAAAGTGATCGATTTCACTTGTAATTTCATAAA
>DATBGR010000272.1:0-13604 GCA_036557905.1 Nitrososphaeraceae archaeon
CTCTGATAGGTTAGCATTAGTTTTGAAAGCGGTCGGATTGAGACTGGTTCTCGATGCATTAAATCCGACCGAGCCAAGTTTTTCTAAAATTGAAGTAATGGGGGAGGGATTTATTCTCATGTACGACGATATCTCGTCAGATTTAAAGTAGTATGGAATAGAATCTAGTTCTACCATAGCTATGTTTAAAATTTTCTGTACTGGATCATTCGTAATGCCCCCTCGATGGTCAGGCTCAAGGTAGATTAGAGAATTACTCTGGCCTGGTTTTTGTTCAGACTGGGCTGGAGCCTTCGGATTTGAACCCACTAACTTTAGAGCATTCATCCTTTTAACAAATTCCTTATCAAACAGATTACCTGACCACACTGGACCTCCGACCGTATAGAGGCCATCCGCGCAACGTTTGCAATGCTCAGATGAAATTCCGGTTTGAGGTGCAGTTGGATTCGAAGTTACAGCCATTCTGTCACCACATTTGAAGCAATATAGTATAAATCCTAAATTCTTATAGGCTGCATTTGCCTTGCTGCTGCTTCTCTCCACGGTAAGGTATACCCTAAGATAATGCATGTTCGCATGTACAAAAATTGGGTTAACAATGAATTCAAATCTTGCTGCCTCTTTAGAGATGAGTGAGACCAACAGTCGAATTCCAGTCTCGTTTGAAAAACCATTATTTATTGGCATTCCAAAGTACTTACGAAGACAGACTTTAGGGTGCACTCCGGATAATACTGCCGTGTCTGTTGCGGTTACAGATATCAAACCTCCAGACCTCACAGATCTCAATAATGAGTCGATGTATGGAGTAGGACTGCCAAATGGGTCTAAATCGGCAATCATGAACCTTTTTTTCCCTCTAGTTTCATGTTCTATTAAAAACTTATTAACATCGTGATTACTAAATTGGCATTTATGTATGACGTTGTTGATTGCTGCTGACACTTTTGACTTTTCAAGTGCTACCTGATTGATGTCATTTATATGCACCTCGGCTATCTCTGGGGCCTCGACTGCTACTCTAAGTGCCCTCGCACCAGTCCCACTTAATGCGTCGGCAAATGTAATATTGCATTCATCTGAACCAACTTTAAAGTGATTATTCGAAAACCCCCGCATTCCCTTGGATTGCAGAAAGCCTAATGCAAATGCCCTATAAGCTAGGATTGACATGTCGCGATTCAGCTTAGCTAGTCTATTAAAAAAAGCAGGGTTCTTGGAAGGTACGGCATCGGTTAGCGATGAAAGAGGAACAAGCAGCTTGGTTCCACCCTCCTGTATCTGCACGAATCCCAGATTGTTTTCTTGAACGACCATTAGATTTCCTGTTTAGTCATCGTAATCATGTTTAAACTAGAGGAAGCTTATTGAAAGTAGATTAAATTCCCTTGCATTTGACACATATAGTTTCTTAACAAAGACATTTACCCGCAAAATATATTTTTCACCTGTCAACTCACTTTATCATTCTTTTATATGAATATACCTAAGAGGGATAATCTTATCGCCGGAGTAGATGAAGCCGGCCGTGGTTCAGTCATAGGTCCGTTAGTAGTTGCTGGGATAGGTATAATGGAATCAAAGCTTCCACGTTTAAGTACATTAGGGTTGAAAGATTCTAAAAGTCTATCTAGAGCCACACGCCGCCTGCTATTTAGCAAGATTGTTGGGATCGCGGACTATATTAGTGTCTGTATGTTAAGTACACGAGAAATCGACGAGAGTGTACAGATAAAAGGGCTCAATAAGCTCGAGGCTGAAGCTATGGCTGCAGTTATTAACGAAATGCAACCCGACAACGTGTATGTAGATTGCTGCGATATCAAACCATTGAGGTACGCCTCTATGCTAGAGAAACATATTGTATGCGGTCATGCATACAAACTTTATTCTCTTCATCATGCAGATTCTTTAGTTGGTGTGGTATCTGCGGCGTCAATAGTAGCGAAGGTCATCAGAGATAACCAAATTTATGAGATCAGGAGATCATTTAATGATATTGGAAGCGGATATCCATCAGATAAATGGACAATTAATTTCATTAAAAATTGGATTCTAAAGTTTGGTGAAGCGCCTGAATTTGTGAGAAAATCCTGGAAACCAGTAAAACTGATTCTGATGGAATCTTCAGGAACTCCTGATGGTCGAATAGACGACTTCTGTACCTAATTATAGGTTCCTCTAATGATTGCATGATCTTTGTCGTATGGTTCCAAGTCAATAACTTGCTTTGTAGAAAATCCGCTTGCTTCCAATTTTCTTACCTGATTTTGAATGACTAATTTTGGATTCGCTATCACGTCTATGCTTCTAGATTTCACGATTAGGAAGATCGAGCCCCCTGTCTTTAGATAAATTTGGCAATTCTGAATCGCAATATCAGTCTGATCTTGTTGAGCTACATCACAATATACGGCATCTACTTTTCCAAAAATTGAAAAGTAAGTCTCTGGTTTCCTAGCATCTTCAAGAATTGGTACCACATTCTTTCTCTTTTTGGCAACATTTTCTAAAAGTTCCCTAGCCACCCTACTTGCCGATTCCACAGCAAAAACCAAACCTCCTAACCCTACTATGTCTGACACGTGACTGACAGTAGTCCCTGTGGAAGCTCCTAGGTATAGGATTTTCGCCCCATTATGAATAGTATCTACTGTCATACCATTTCTAAGAGCTGCAGCTAGCTTACTTCTAAAAGGATCCCACACTCGATATTCTTCATGGTTAAGTTTCACTAATTTCTCACCGTATACAGTATCGCCTGTGACAAGATTAGGTGTAGCCAGTTGTTTCTGACCCTCAATTCTAACCCAGATACTCATGGCAACACTTTCGTATTATACAATCCGAGACCCGCTGACAAACTTTCAAAATGCATCAACATAAACCACTACCCAATTTCTGTCTAAAACTTCCTCTTTTTTCCGTGTTTACGTCGATCTCTATTTCGAGATCTGCCGTCTTTTCTGCCAGTTCTACCAAAATTACTTGGATGACGATCTCGTGCTTGTTTACGACCAGTATCTTGGTGCTTGCTAAAATCATTTTCATTTGATGGCGGATTTCTATATTTCTCTTGGATGGCCGCGATTCTTGCATTCATTTTCTCGAGTATCGAGTAGTCTCTTTCACCATGACGAAAGAGATCAATCCTTGCTACTATTGAAACTTTTGAGGCCACAGTTCTAGCGATCTTTCCTCGTTGCCATCGAGGAGCCGAGTGAATTAACGGATGCTGAAACAGTAGACCGTGTTTGGGAGGTCTTGCCCCTGTCTTTAGTGATCTAAATAGCGCCTTCTCTGCTCCTAACACCTGGATTGTACTTGCCGGAAGTCGGGAAAACTTTTCGAAACTTCCTGCTTTAGCAATCATTCTTGCGCCAACGGTCGCCGTTAATAGCTCCATCGTGTTTGGAGCCAATTCCGTCATAGCAACTTCCACGTGATTGGAAAGGGCATCGCGCAAATTTGATTGAACTATCACCTCATTGGCGAGTTTCCTCACTATCTCTAAGTTATTATCTGCCATATCGCCTCCCTTGCTCCGATTTTTAGCGTCCAGAATAAAATCAACTTTCTTTTCCTGCAATCCTGCATTTTCCAAAACTTGACGAGTTATCTCTGCGCGTCGACCTGCATCACGAACAATTAATGCATAGGCATTCAAACTTTGAACCAAGTTATCCAATTCAGGAAAATGTAATCCATACCATTCTCGCAACCTTGCACCGACGATGTTTACAAGTTTATCAAATTCATCAAGGGCACTAATAGCCTGAATTAGATGCAGATCAAGTCGCTCAGATGTCTCTTTTACCGTGCTGGAGGAGAGCGAGATAGCGAATTCTCTTAATTTGGTGATAGCATCATATTCAGTGTGTGCCAATTTTGCCTTGACGAGCATTTGTGGTCTATTGATTTGATATTTGGAGATTAGCTCGTTGGACATCATATGTGCGTGAAAGCCGAGTTTATCTAAAATCGATATTAAGGCCTGATCATTTACTTCTAATGTACCAAACCTTTTCAATTCATCTGTAAATACTAACAATTCTTTAGGTGCTACTGAATTTCTAATCAATTTGTATGATCCTATTGGATCACTAAACTTTGAAGATGAAACTAGTCCATCATTTTCGTCAAATGCAGCAAGACCTATTTCGGACAATACAAGATAAGCAGAACCTGAGATAGTCATCACCTGTAGTTGATCTCAGCAGATCCTAAAAAAGATACCCACCACTGAGTTTGGACTTCTGATGATTCTAACAAGACTTGCTAGCGAAGTATAAAAGTATCTCGTTTAACGAGCTTCGAGTCCAATACCGACACGCTTTTCAGCTGTTCAATCATCTCCCCGAGTGCTAAACTTACATTCTCTTCATTGTCATTAGAAATACGAAGAACTTCCTCCTTCAATTCTTCGAAGGTTATGCCATTGCACATATTCCATAATGATACAGCGGTATCATTTACTCTATAGCCTTCACATTTATCATTAATGAATAACGGAGTACCATCCATATCATTTGAAACAATTCCTCTCCGAACAAGTATCTCATCACGTGGAAGACTTTTTTTCACATGCAATTATTATACAAGTACCTCTGACAACTAGTTATTAATCATTATGATGTATGATATTTGAGCATTCCCTAAAATCCACGAAGTTTGTATTGAATATTTACTCAGCAATACTAAAATATTTGGGCAAGGTGTTCCTATCACACACTTGCTCTTATTTCGTAAGAAAAGCGACGATAGGCAAAAACCACGAAAGGAAATCGTGTTATCAAGAAAAAGCGCTGATGGCATCATTACTTATGCAAAAACTTGGCATCCGTATGAAGGTATACTAATACTGAGAGGGAAGAGTAGAAAGACGGACATAACAATCGATGGATTAGTTGTACCGCCTTTTTCTTCTCACGGACCGTATTATTCCGGATTTCCTGTTTATGATTTACCATTTGATCTGTCCTATATTGGCACAGCCCATTCTCACCCAGGAAATTCGAATAATCCATCTCTCGAGGATCTTAATAATTATTTTGGTCTCGTATCTATTATAATTAATTATCCATACGATGATACTACTATCGCTGCTTATGATAGGAACGGTGAGCGCTTCAACTTACGAATATTGCCTAGCGATGATGATCGAAATTCCTATTCACAACAAGTATAAAATCAAAGTATGAAATTGAATTTAAAGAGATGTTGGACGAGTATAACATACCCCACTTTTTCGGGAACTTATGTCTGTAGGGTGAGGCTTCACCTGAAAAGAGCTTGCAGATATTAATTATCCAAACTGGCGCTACTTTTGGCAGGATTGCATCTCCTAATCTAAAGTATATATTATATACAAAGCACACTTTAATAGTATGATTAAATTTTGCATCTCTCCAATCATTAGAACAAATATTGAAAGTGAAGTTATCATTTATGTAAGATAGAAATTAATTCAATTTCGATACTATGGTACGAATCTTTTGCGACAGTAACATTCCTTGCATCAGTATCATTAAACAATCAAATTTACATAAATGAGGGTCAAAGTCTTTGCAGTATCGTCAAAATTGAATACACTTATTGTTGCGCTCTGTGCAGCGGATCTGTCATCGTTTCAATGGATTTGCCTATAAGGGCAAATGAAAGACCAGTTAAGGCGATCATCAAACCTGGGGGAATAATCCACCACCATAATCCCCGTGATGCAGCATCAGCGGAATTTGCATCATGTAAAATTTGGCCCCAAGTCGGAATAGTGGGATCCCCAAGGCCAAGAAAACTTAATGCCGCTTCGGCAAGTATGGCTCCAGGTACTGCAATTGCAATACTTGCAAACGTTAAAGGTAGCAGTTGGGGTATAATATGCTTGAAAATTATGTTCATGTCTGATGCACCCATTATTCTAGCTGCTTCTACGTACTGTAGGTTTTTAATCTGGAGGGATAAGCTTCTGGACACCCTAGTGGCGCCAGCCCAACCAAATATTACTAAAAGTAACGTTATTATGAAAATACTTCTGCCCAAGGTCGCTGTTAACAGAATTAGAATCGGAAGAGCCGGTAAAAAAACTATTAAGTCATTTATCCGCATTAGTGCTTCGTCAGTCCTCCTGCCTTTATAGCCAGCTACGACACCATATATGAGGCCGATGAATACCGATGACAAAGATACAGTGAGTCCGATAAAAAGTGCAACCGGTGTACCCCAGAAAATGCCTATGCTAAGATCCCTCCTCAAGTCATCAGTCCCCATTAGACCATAAACAGTTCCTCCCAAAACCAAACCAGATTCCTTTACTTGATCGTTATTGTTGAAAAAGTAAAACGTCTCACTAAACTTATAGACGCCTTTGAGTACTTTTTTCGAGTGAAGTTCAGAAAAAATCATCACTTGAGGACTAGATTCATCTTGTGGATAAGTAAATAAATCCAGGTAACCATGGAGATTCTTGCTTATAGAATGATCCGTTGAAAAAATTCGACCTGAATACTCATTTGTGTTTTGGGGAGCATAGTTGGAATCTGAAGTCTGTTGAGACGACCCTGGGGGGAGCGCTGCGTCATAGACTTTGAACACATGACCGTCTGGTCGTAGTACATTTACTTCAATTGCAGAAGGTATCTGCCCGTAAATTACTGTATATGGTATCATGAAGTCAGTCGGATAAGAATCGTAGTTGAAGTTTACTGAATAGGTATGTGTGATGATCCGAATTCCGGATTCTGATCCTGAGCTAACTTGAGCATTTTCAGTACCCAGAATTATTTGTTCGGAGGCTCTTGGACCGAACAAACCTAGATTCGTCCAAGATGGCGCCGCAGCTTTAGGATAGTCGATCCAGTAATTAGGATTGTTCCATTGTCTAAATGATTCTAAGGGAATTGCGACAAGTGCATATATAGTCATGGCAATCAGGATCATCAAAATAGTTATGCCTGATATTGCAGTTTTTGACTTTAGTATTTGAATTAGAAAATGCAGTTTCGGTGTTGAAAACATATTCACTAGTTTCAACCTTAACGACGACATATTAGGAAATCGAGAAGTGAATAGTGCAGTCAACTAACCAATTTTCACCCTTGGATCAAAAAAACCATAGGCTATATCCGTGATGAAGATCGTAACTACAAAAATAATGGAGAATATGTATGTGTTACCCAAAATTATTGGTACATCGTTTACTGCAATTGCGTCATAGTATAGTTTTCCCATTCCCGGCCAATCAAACACTGATTCAATTATAATTGCTCCACCAAACGAAGCCGCAAGACTTAAAGCCACTGACGTAATGATAGGTGGCGCAGCATTTTTGAGCATGTGAGAGTACAAGATTTTCCTTTTAGGTATCCCGATTGCCTTTTTCGAAAATATAAAATCTTCGTGTCTAATTCTAATCAAATAATAGCGTACAATGTATGCCCAGGCACATATACTGACTAGGACCAAGGTTATCAAAGGCAATAGCATATGATACAACAGATCAATAATGTAATAAGGGTCGGAGGGTGAACTCATAGGCGTTGAGCGGGCGGGAAATATATTGTAGACGAACGCAAACACAAATATCATGAGCATACCTATCCACCATGAGGGGAAGCTGTTACTAAGAATCGCAGAAAATGAATTGACCTTATCTGCAGTTGACCCCGATCTATCTGCTATGAACGCGCCAAGGTAGATTCCAATAATGCTAACGATTATTGTTGAAGTGCTGAATAATAGGATTGTCTTTGGCAATCTTTCCATTATGATATCCTTCACTTTAGAAGAACCTGAATCAGTAGTGAAGAAACTTGACCTGCCCAAATCAAGGGTCACAATTTTAACCAATGTATTAATAAAACGTTTAGGTGAATACCAAGGTTCATCCAATCCAAGAGACTTGATATTTAGCGCTATTTGGTTTGCGATATATGTTTGTCTCTCTTTTAGAGACTGAAAGTGGAACTTGGATTGGCTTATTGCATTGACAGCATCATATCTAATAGAATCGGTTAGAATCTTGTCTATGGTTGAACCTAGGATTGCTATGGTGATTACGAGGGTAAAAAATACTACCAGAATCATGTTAATTGATCTCTTAATAAGAAA
The DNA here is from genome assembly GCA_036557905.1 of Nitrososphaeraceae archaeon. GTDB lineage: Archaea > Thermoproteota > Nitrososphaeria > Nitrososphaerales > Nitrososphaeraceae > JARBAU01. The sequence goes on from DATBGR010000272.1 coordinate 8,110, forward strand.
ATAACGAAATCCCATTGCTCTAGGTCCTCCTCATGTTACTAACTTCGCCCTTGAATAGTTGTAATTGTGTATTTTTTTAATATTTAACTATTGGTCCACTTATTTTCGGAATCCATAACTAATTATGGTTTGCCCCTAATTGCCAATATTGTTTTGCCATATATGTCTGGTCTAAATGCGTCTTTTCCTGTTGCAAAAATTTTTATTAGATTTGGCCCAAATCTAAGTTTCGCTGTGGCATTAGCATTCAAATCGATTACGTAAGAATTCTCAACTTTGTTCGAAGTTATTTCGTGCGATCTGAGTTTGGAGGGCGGTTGGGCCACTCCGCTTAGTATAACCTTGCCACTCCAATCAGAGATAAAATAATTCACTATTGCGTCGGTTGTTGGCTTTCCATTTTCCGAGGCATTAACCAAGATCTTAAGTGGCTTCCCTATAACTGCAAATTGTGGTACCTGTATTTTTTCTAACGTAATAATCTTCGGATGTTCATAGACTGACCAATGACCCTGTTCAAAAGGGTAGGAAGAATCTCTAAAAGCCTTTATGATTATAATTCCACCCTGTGGATTGTAAGAGTCAAGATAAAATGGACCATTACTAATCACTGCGTTACGATGAGTATTAATCCAATTTATAGAAGCTTGATATCTCTTTTGGGCCTCAGTCACACTCACTATACCCTTAAGCGGATTCGGTATATACTTCTCGTCTTTCATCTTCTGCAATTCGCTCTTTATCGCATCAGCATGAGATGGGACGATCAGGGACAGCCAATCTATATTCTTGGCTGACGCTTCTCCTTTTGAAAATGCAAATTTTCCTGCCGTGACTAACCGTTCAGTTGCGGCCGTAATCTCCCAAGGCTCTGACGGCCAGATTGCCGCTGAGTCTGCAATCTCTTTCTTATCATAATGCCATTGGTCAATGTAAGATTCGATAGTGTTATTGGAATCGAATTTGATCCCCTTAATTAGTGGTAACGCAACTTGAGCCGCAGCGCCGTATTCAGGATCGTACGTCTTATCTCCATTTCCAGAATTCGTTCCCCATTCAAATGTGAAATAAAGCGGATATAATATATCTGCCCTGTCCATGGCAATTCCATTGTGCCACTTGGATAACAGCATTTTAAACGTAACCTTGCTAATAGCAGAGTCATTCTTTCCGAGACCTCTCCATTTCTGAATCGCAGGATCCCAAATACGAACGTCGTCGGGCACGTGAATTTTGTGATGTGGTCCTAGAGTTGTTATATTTGTCCACAGTTCTCTCATTGGAATCACCTCGCCAGTATATGGATTTCTAAACGTCGCACTATCTGCTAGCTGTGTAAATATCTCAGAACAGTAAGCGTCTTTGCACCCTGCTATATTATTCCATGCTCCTTGGTAAATCTGTTTTACTCCGATATCAAGAGAGTTCGTTAACTTTGGAGTTCTAACATTAGACAATGAATATTTACTAGTTATTCCTGCTCCAAAGTCGTTTATAAGACCCTTAAGCGAAGAGGTCGCAACGTAGGGCTCTATAAGCTGGGCAACAAAAATCCGAACCGATTCTTGGATTCCCTGTAGGGTTGCATTTCGAACCAAGCTATTTCTCTCGTTAGCTGAGGTAAAATTGAAAAAGGCTATTCTTTGAGTTAACTTATCTATAGATGAATTTTGGTAGTGCCAAAAACTAGGATTCTGCCCGCCCGGCATGTTGCCAGCGTAGGGAGCGTACATCTGGGAAGGGATAGAGGGATTGTATTTAACAAATGCGGATGTCCCTGCGTAGGCTTCAGTATATACGTTCCATTGAAAGTCTTGGGGATCTGAACCGTACACAAGAGTGTTTGCTTTATTCAGATCTCCATAGTCTTTTATAACTGTGAATCCGATTTTTTGTAGTTCAGAAGAAATGAGCTCACCCATCGATCTTCTTTCAGAGTCATCGCTTCTAATCAAAACCTTTACGACTATTGGATTACCTTTGAATGTCCACTTTCCAGCCTGCTTTGAAGCTCCAGCAGAATCTAATGTACTGGTAATGATCTTTTCGGCCAGTACGGGGTTGTATCGAATACCAAGCGATTCTATTGAGCTAATTATATTCGGATATTCTGGAGAATAGATCCCAAAGGGATCTACCATAGGAGTACCATAGCCTTTAAGGATTTCATCCACTACAAATTCTCGATTAATTAGATAATTTGCGGCATAACGAATGGCTCTAAAGTAAAATGGGTTGAGGGTATCATTGTCTTTGGGAGGAGCAGGGTTCAGTAGAAGTCCAAACGATCCAGCCATTCTATTGTATACAGAAAGTCCTGCATTCTGCTTCAAGTCAGACACGACTTCAAGTGGGACTCGAAAATAGTAAGTATCAATCCCACCCCTTTTCATTTCTTGTAATGCTGTATTATCATCTAAATATTGAATGAATCTTGCACCATCAATAAAGGGTCCTTTTTTTGCTGTTTTGGAGATTCCAACGGCCACAAGGTTCCCTAATCCTTGCTCCGCAGGAACTGATGCCAGTAAGATTATGAAAAGAGCAATTGCGATGGATGAGTTCGCATGGAAAAAAATATTCATCTATTGCCGCTTTTCAATTATCCAATGCAATGCAATTAGGGTTAGGGCATATCCAATATGCCTGGTCGACCTTTCATTCTCATTAGTTTACTTGACTGAAGGTCAGGCGTGTCGTAGTACGGGTTCAGGTATCGACTAGAAAGATACTTCTTTATATCCGGTGGAAAACCTGGTTTAGAAATATTGTCAACGTACTGTTGATTTTTTTCCCTTTGTTGTGGGAAATTTGAAATTGAAGGAAGGACTGCAGAATAATCATTAAGATCACAGGTCATACTTGATGCATCACATGTAGCAAACAGGCTGGTACCCTTTTTCCTCCACCTCAATAGGTTTACCTCAGTAGTAAGCTCCTGTTCCCACAAAATATCTTCTTCGATTACCCGTCGAGGGATTTGTATAATATCATCCATAGATAAATTCATCAACGCGTCCTTTATTTAAGATTGTGGGAATTGGCCAAGGATCTCAAATGTTGTGATTAACTTCAAACCTACCTTTACTTTTCAATCGATTTATTAAATGATAGACCTTTAGATTATAAATTGCCAATATGGTAATTGGCAATTTATAATCTAACTAACATACGAGCACAATTTAAGCGGCATTCCTATATCGCAGTTCATAAATTTAGCCTGAATTAGAATATATTCAAATAAGTAGTGGCAATTGATATAAATAATAATTGCATTTCACAAAACCTACAATTCTTAGATCTGATCGATTCATTGAGGATAAAGTTTAAATAAAAGAATAAAACATTTATATAAGATGGCAAGTTCTGGCACTTTTATGGTGAAAAATCCTGGTAAAAGATATTTCGTTATTTAGTGATAGGTGCCCGCGATGCGGAAAGGGTCCAATGGTCACAGATAATTCAAGTGGTGAAATGTTTTGTGGAAATTGTGGCTTTGTCGTTACTGAGAGAATCGAGGAAACAGGACCCGAATGGAGGGCATTTTCCAAAGAAGAGCATGAAGACAGAAGTAGAGCTGGGATACCAACATCTTTAGCAATGCACGACATGGGGTTAGCTACTATTATTGGTCCAATAGATAAGGATGCCTCTGGAAAGCCTTTATCTGCATCTATGAAAAGCACAATCGAAAGGCTGAGGACTTGGGACAGTCGAAGTCAGGTTCACGAACCAGTTGACCGGAATTTTAGACAGGCGTTTAGCGAACTAGATAGATTGAAGGACAAATTAGCAGTGGGAGACGCGGTCATTGAAAAAGCTGCGTATGTCTATAGAAAGGCATTAGAACGAGGGCTTGTGAGAGGAAGATCGATTTCTGCACTTGTGGCAGCTGCGCTTTATGCTGCCTGTAGAGATACTGAAACTCCAAGGACCTTGAAGGATATCGCTAATGCAAGCAATATAAAAAAGAAGGACGTCGCTAGGTGCTATAGGTTACTCATTCGTGAGTTAGATCTCAAGATGCCTGTTGTTGATCCGGTCAAGTGTGTTGCTAGAATTGCAAGCAAAGCTGGACTTTCTGAAAAGACAAAGAGAAAGGCTTTGGAGATTCTAAAGAAGGCTGAAGAAGGTAAAATCTCTGCCGGAAAAGATCCTATGGGTCTAGCTGCAGCTGCGTTGTACGTTGCATGTGTTATGAACGGGGAAAATAAAACTCAGAAGGATGTTGCAGAGGCAGCGGGGGTCACCGAAGTCACCATTAGAAATAGATACAAGGGATTAAAACTCCATCTTAAACTCTGATTGATTTCATAAAATCCTCTCTTTCCTTGATTAATTCCTTGAGATTCCTGATATAATCCAAATCGGTAATCTTATTATCACTAATAGAAATTCTTTTAAGAATATCTAGCTGAATCACAATTTCAGAATCGTAGTACAGCATTCTATTTAAATCCTTTAACCTAATCGAACCATTTGGAGTGATAATACTTTCGTAACAGAATGAAATCTGCTTAAACAAGTTTACTACATCATTATAATTGCCTGAAACGATTTTAGACCTAAGCGAATCAAGCTGAGATTTCATGTTAAAAGAGACTATTTGATTTACCTTTGACATTTCTACATAGCTCGAACGCCCAGAGCTAATACTCCTTTGGAGAAGCGAAGCGATCCTGAAAGTGTTGTCCAAACTTGAAACGCGCCCCCTCTTTTTGGTAGGCTTCTTCTCTTTAGACAATAATGAGAATCTAAGTTACCGACATAAATGCTTTCGTTTAATGCTTATATCTTAAATCTTTCAGTGTTTGGCTATGAAATCACGAGGATATGCATAGGCACAGCCGTCCTAACAACCGTGTGGATTTTTGCCAGCGCTTAGCAAATACATCAGAAATGTTACTGAACCTCGATAGCTGCTTCGTTAAAGGCCATGCTTACTAGATACCCTTTGACATCAGCACGATGATCACCTTGAAGCATAATGTATCCATCTTTCGCAGTGCCACCGCAAGCGAATTTGCTTTTCAATTCTTTAACAATTCGTTGTAAATCGCCAAGTTTCGGATCAATTCCTTCAATCATGGTAGTCGTTTTCTTGAAACGTCTGGTTTCAAGTCGAACTACGATTCGCGTATCTTCTTTATCTAGTTCACCACAAGCACAAAGGTCGTCGGGCAGGCCACATTTCTTGCATATAACCACCATCTTTAGGTATTTTGATTATCCATATTCTAACTATTAAAACTTGCTTGTATCCAATAGCCGGTCAATTGTAAAGAGTGTCAAGTACCCCATTCTTTCAGTTTACTAGCAGAGTAATCTATTTAAATCACTATCCCTTTCATTTCATTATTAATGAGCAGTAAAAAGAAAAACGCCCCTCTCCCAGCATCTAGCGCAGGTTTGTTGAGGTTTTTTGAGGATGAAACGAAAGGTATAAAGATAAAACCAGAAGTTGTTCTAGGAGTAACAGGCGGATTAATTGGGAT
>DATBGR010000273.1:0-3845 GCA_036557905.1 Nitrososphaeraceae archaeon
AAATAATCCCAGTTGTACTTGCAGAAAATGCTGGCATGGATCCAATAGATACTCAAGTTCAGTTAAGGACAAAGATTACAGATAATGTGCCTAGGTATGGAATTGATGTGGTAAACAAGAAGATTGCTGATATGACTTCAAGGAATGTATATGATCCACTTGCCGTAAAGGAACACATACTAAATGCGGCAACCGAAGTTGCATGTATGATTCTACGAATCGATAATATTATCGCGGCATCTAAACCCAAAGATATGCCATCCGGACCAGGTGCTGCTGGCGGTGTTGGTGGCTATGGCGCAGATATGTAAATAGAATATAATCTATCTATCATTTTTTATTTTGAACTTTTCAATTATATGCTATAGAGCAGTTTTACTAAATTTGTCACTCTAGAACTATTCACAAGATTAAAAACACGAAGAAATGTATGAAAACAAAAAATGATAGTAAATTAGAGTAATGGTAAGGAATATAATGAATAGTACCTCGATTCTAGCCGATACCAAAGTACTCTTAGATGTACTTGGCAATGAAACAAGAAGAAAAATTTTGAGCCTGATATCGCACGAGCCAATGTATTTTAATCAGCTGGCTAGAGAAATGAGTACAGGCCAACAAGCTATCTTGCGTCATGTTAAGATTTTAGAGGACTCTGGTATGATCGAATCTTATGTCCAAAGAAGTAATCTAGGTGCACCAGATAGAAAATACTATAAACTCAACTCTTCATTCAATATCAATATTTCAGTTTCACACGATAATTTTACAATAAGAAATCAAGGTATCACAGAATCAAGATATAAAGAGACAGCTTTCCTTTACAAAAAATTTGATGAACTCAATTCTATTGCACTTTATCAAATTGAGAATTTAAAAGAAACTCCAAGTCAAAATGCAAAACATGTTAGAATTAGACAAAAATCAATGGTCTCTCTAGGTCAGTTTCTTTTATTGTTGCAACAGAATTTAGACGGTGTGGAAGAACAAATACTACATTTAGAAACTCGGCTCAATGATCTTAGGGCACTAAAGCAGAGTATTATAAAAAAGATACATGAAACTGAGAAAGTTAATTTTAATGATATTGAACGTCGAGTTATATGCTTAATAATGGAAGAAAACATTCCTCAAAAAGAAGAGAAGTCAACTATTTTGGAGTTAGCAGAAATTTTGGATTTAAAGGAAAGAACAGTAAAAAATATTCTGGCCAGAATCACTAACAAACTAGGAATGAAAACCAACACCAAGGAATTATTTAAGAATTTAGATTAGAGTTTGTATTCCTTAAATAGACAGTAAAAAGTTTGAAACACGATTCCATTTTCAAACACCTAAGCAGAATTTTTACAACGGCTTCAAAGTGGATATATTATGACCTGAATATCTATAAGTACATGTAGACATTAATCATAAACGAAGGGAACATGCCTGGACCCAAGTCTAAAACGAAGTTGGATGCAAGGGGCGGCGATGTTAATTTATTCGGATATGATACGCTTGTCAAAGAGGAGATCTTTACAGAATTACATGGTGAGGGTCATCCTACGCTACTCAAGGGTATGAGGGTCATATTAAAGGGTGATTCCCAAGGTTATATACACGACCATTTTCAGATTGAAGAACGTGTGACCATTATTGAATTTAGACAGGCCTTTGATAACGGAAGTGAAGATAATGTTATATTTGTCACCAATGGCAGAAAGCTAGGATACGTCAAACCATTTAATATTAAGGAGATCATACAATATTAAGGAGTTCATCTAAAACCATTTACATACTATGTAGGCAGTGTGTAGATACGTTTGCTCAGTGACTCGGCAGTAAGCAAGACTTTACCTGCATATATAGTTGGTAGGTAGGGCGGCTACTTCTCTTTATATTCCATAATCCCATCAGTTGCCGCCGCCTCCTATCAACTACGTCTGAAATGTCTCTCGTGTAGTTTACTTCTAGTAATCGTACATTATAACCAACTGATGATAACACAGAAATACTTTACTCGCGAAAATGATAGTCCAAATCAGGAGAAGAGAAACCATCCAATATACAGCGAAATACTAGGCCCTTAGTCTTGCAGGGGCTTAGTATCGCTGTCTTACTTTTGACGTGATAGTATAGAATCAGCTAATAAGTCAGTGCTTCTGGGATGCAATCCGTATCAGGTTGGTCTTGCAGAAGGACAAAGCCGGTGACTGCTTTTCGCAGTTTAATAAGTTTCGATTTGTCTACCCTATGGTTTACAGTTTACAGTTTACAGTTTACAGTTTACAGTTTGGTTTTTAGAAGGGTAGTCGTCAAAGTGATTACTATTCAATTATCCAATTGAGTAGTACGAGTTTAGAATTGCTTAATACCAACTATCGTTAGTTCATTCTACATACAGTAAAACAAGCTTCTGGTAAATCTGGGTAGCCATGTCCAAGATGATTAGTAGAATCTTCTGAAAGATGGGTTATAGACAAAGAAGCAACAGCATACGATGACATTCTAGATGCATTCCGTTTATCATTGCTATCGTATTGGCTAGGATCAAGAAAATGAAATTTTTCACCTTTGAGAATTTCCAGCTATGTATAAGTAGCTACCGCCGCGATAGCTGAAATGATGATAATGTAAAGTAGATTCGATCCTGTGCGGGATTGACTTTCTAAATAGTTAGAATATAATTTCCCTATCTATTTCTATTTCAATGTCTAGACAACAAATTAATCGTGCCTTAAGACAAAATGATCCTCACAAAATATAACGAGGAACGGACTCTAAGAGTTGCTCGAAAACAGGACAGAATAACAGGTAAGGCAAGAGATAAAACTATTTATGATTTTCCATATAGCGGCAGTAGCACGTGTTCTAAGTGATTTTACTTTCCAACTAATAAACAGAAGGTAATTCAGCATACAGAACAGAAGCGATCAACAGTGCGGGAGAGTAACGAAATATTATCTGAATTACAACAAATACAAGAAAAGTATATTATAATGTAGCAGAGGTAACTAAAGCAGCACACTTGGTAGAGTAATGATAGTAAATATTTTATATCTGTTGAATAATTGCAGATGATATTCCAACAGTCGTCACTTTCATATTTTCAAAAAGCGAGGGCAGAGCCACATGATAACTCATACGGTAGCTGGAAAATTATTAAGCAAATGAAATTAAAATAAAGTACAATTTATTTTTAAACACATTCTTATCATTGATTAACTTATTTGAATAGATAAAGTGTCATTATTCAGTCCTTAAATTAGCCCTACCGTAGTTGCAACTTATAAAAGTAATATCGTGAGATCTTTTACATGAGCAATCCAGAAAGTGGTGATATAGAACCATTTGATTGGTTCAATAGATTCTTTGGAGGAGGTAGGAGAAACCGTGGATGGGGAGGAGGATTTTCGTTTCCAGATGTCTTCAGAAGCATGGAAGAAATGAGAAGAGATATGGAATCAGAATTTGAAGACATGTTCAAAAATATAGAGAATAAAGCTCCAAAAGATCTTGTAAGAGAATACGAATCTCCAGGACGAGGTAAAGTAAAAGAATATGGCCCATTTGTTTATGGATATTCGATGACAATAGGCGCTGATGGTAAACCAAAGGTTAGAGAGTTTGGCAACGTAAAATCACCTTTACGCGGCCAGGGGTTCTTTAGAACAACTCCCGAAATGACATCAGTACGAGAACCGCTAGCTGATGTAACTACAACAGACAGAGACGTAAAAGTAGTTATAGAGATGCCCGGAGTTACCAAGTCTAATATCAAGATAAGTGCCTACGATAGCTCAGTTGAAGTACAAACTACGGAAGGCGCTGAAAGAAAGTACCATGAGGTTATTACTCTACCT
>DATBGR010000274.1:0-5290 GCA_036557905.1 Nitrososphaeraceae archaeon
AGATCGCCGAGTCCATCTAAACTATCGGCATAATCGAACCAAACGCCGTAGGATATTGCAACGATTATGACAATTGCTAACACCTTTGCAGTCCAAGTGTGATCGTTAAAGAAATATCCTGCAACGCCGTCGCTCATCTCGCCCTCTTTTCGTATCATACCTTATCAAAGTTGTGCAGATTTTATATATTCGAATGAAACTAATTTCAGAGCCTGGTTGAGGTTCTTTTATCGTATTTCAGAATGCTTTCTGGTTTGATCTCGATGGTAGGTTCTATCCATAATTCACTGGACTTTACTTATCAATATCCGTAAGATATCCAGATACGTAGATATTGATACTTCGAATTATGTTAAATATGATTGTTATATATGCATTGCTGCTTATTGCAATATGAATAAAACATACCTTCGTTGTAAAATAAACTTCATGCTTTCAATAATTTTTTATTTCTTAACAGGTATTGCTTTTTTATCAAAGGATATTTTTTAGTAGATTTCGCGAATATTTTCAGCAAACCAATTATAGACTAGCTATGATATAGAAGATAAAATTTCCATCATGTAACTGCTACCTTGTATAATACAAAATATGGAACTATAAAAAAGGAAAAGTAAGGTTATGAGTATATTGCTCAATAGAAATATGTAATTATTGAGGATAACTGGCGATTAGGAAAAATAGGAAATCAATCCTTTGACATCAAAGCTGTGCCAGTTATGAACATGTTTAATCTTACAACTGGCCATTATGCACACAAACTGATTCTTAATTCTACAACAGGAATAGAAGAAGACAGAAATGAATAAATGAACAAATCATAGCAGCCTAATGATCTCAATGTATACAGCTAGAAATGGTGTCATAGTAACAAAGATTTGTAAATAATTAATCCTGTACCCTTGTTTTATATACTCAGATCTGATAATCGAACACGATACGTATCTACATGCTTTATATCGAAGAAGATAATGGTAACAGATAACTATGGGAAATATTAGTGCGCGTGATTTTGTTAAGGATGGCATATGGTTTCGTGATACACGAGGTAGATTTGTTCTTTTCCGGGGAGTAAATTTTGCTTCACGTAGCAAACTACCACCATATCTTCCAATATCTCCTCTTCAGAGTAAAGGAATTACATTACAAGAATTGAAGAAAGAGTTGAGAATAATTGAGCCAGAAATTAAGCGCCTAGCAGAACTAGGCTTTAATATTGTTCGACTCTTAGTAATGTGGAAAGCCATAGAACCAAGACCCAATCCTAACCTGGACCAACTTCTGCCAGAAGGAGAGAATTACCTTAATCTTGTTAAAGAGATTATAGATATGCTTTATTCAAACGGATTATTTGTAATTATAGATTTTCATCAGGATATAGCACACGAAGTCTATGGAGGCGATGGCTTTCCAGATTGGGCATTGGCAATAGATGAATGTCATCTAAAACCCATCCCCCTTTCCAATCCCTTTTCAAATGTCAAAGCCAGAGGTTGGGCTGTAGGATATTATCTTAATTACCTGGTAAGAAATACATTGGAATCATTTTGGAAAAATAATTTAAAAAATGCAGAGGAGGGTCTTGAAGGTTATCCAGTACGTACTCATCTAGAAAAAACAGTTGGTCAGACTGTAAGATTTTTCAAAGCTCTTAATGGCGGAAATGGACATCCTGCAATATTAGGTTTTTCTCCATTCAATGAACCTCATCCAGTTGGTCTAGGAAAGCAGTTTTTTGAAGAAAATATATTAAAGGAATTCTATTCTAACGTACTAGCAGAAATTAGTAAATTTGATCACAAAGCATTCATTTTCATTGAACCTAGACTGGAGTGGACCGTCTATCCTGCTACTGACAGCGGTATAGAATTACAATTTCCATTTATACGGGATCCAGAGCAAATACATACATGGTTACCTATAGATTCTGAATTCAAAGAACAGTACAAATCTCAGGGGATTTTCTCTTTCCATTACTATGATCCTTGGACGAGCTCTTACGCACTATTTAATGTTGCAGATAACATGCACAATAAACAAAAAGAGTGGCCTAAAATATTTATTAAACTTCGAGAAGCTGCCATATCAAGAGGACTTGTCCCGTTTCTAACTGAATTTGGTGGAAGTCATGACTGGGATGAGCTTTATACAGATATTGAGCCAAGAGATACATATCAAACAAAGCAAATAAGGGCGTATATGGATCTCCAATATCAACAAGTAGAAACATATTTGCTTAATTCAACTTATTGGAATTATGATCTTTATAATACGGTAGACCAGAAGGATAATTGGAATCTAGAAAATTTTTCATTGCTTGGTCCTGGAAGAAAACCTCGTCATATAGATATAGCGGCTCGACCGTATCCTCAATATAGCTCAGCTGAGCCACATCTCCTATCTTTTGACTTGAAATCAAAATATTGTGTCATCGTTCTAAAAGGTCTTGCAGTAGAGGCTCCTACCCAAATTTATATTCCATACAAGGTTCACTATAATCAAGCGTTTAAGGTATGGTCTACAAGCAATCATTTTGAATGGCATAGTGAAAATCAAGTAATGAGGTGGTGGCCAGATAGAAATGAGACGATAAACCAGATTGTCGTTACTCCCATTAGCGATAAGATAGATACTTCCATCTTGCCTCAGATATCTAGAGATCTTATGAACAAGACAAGTTTTCGTCAAGAATTTGGCAGTTAGTTAGTTATTTTGAATAACTTTATTTTGATAACATTATTAATTCGATCTTAATTTGATATAGATTTATTTCTGAGGTAAATGCAGTTTACATAAAGTTTAATTATCAACCATATCATGTATCTACATTTGACACCTGAAGATAGATGTTCCCTTAAACAGCCGATGTACTGTACAGTTTCAAGGCTAGATACTATGTTTAATGAAGAAAAAAATGTATTTCCTCTTGAAACGTTACTCAATGCCACCGATAATTCATCTTCACCAGCTGAGACTGAATGGTCATTTGGTAGTGATACATTGATGATTTACAACAACAAATATTGGAAGGGTTTTTTTCCAGTAGATCAGAATTTTGACGCAGTCAGATATTTTGGAGGATTTTGGAAGCGCTTTTACAAAGAAGGAGAGATTATAAAAGGAGTCACACATCCATACGAAGTACCTTCAGTATATGCTGCCAACCTGCCAGAGCTAGAAAATATTCATAAGGGATTAGGAGAAGTCATACACCTAAAATATACTAGTCCAGAATACTCTCTTTTCTATGATCTATTAAAGATAGTTGATAAGGATGTTGTCCTTGGAAAAGCCTTCTTAGGTATATCCCCTTTTAGCATGCAAATACTAACCTTCAGTATGTCAAGAAGGTACGATGTTAACTTTATGACAGAAGAGGATCATGAGACAATTTATCAAAAATATGCAAGAGCGCCAAATATCGAAGAGATCATTGGTAAATGGAATGGCAAATTGGTATCTGATAGTACATTAACCCCTGTAACACAGGTGTTCAACTATACCAAGGACAATCTAGGCAAGCTACAAATGGAATATACGTTTGGAGGATTGCTTAAGGGAATCTCTAGAGTTATTCTAACACCAGAGCAGATGAATATGTATGACTTTACCAATTGGCATGACGAAGTTAAGGCTGCTAAGGATAACTTTATGGTGGGCAAATGGTGCTCCCCATGGACAAGAATTCCCCTAACCTTTGGTCCTAGCTTTCTAGATGTTGAGCATGGAACAGAAGGAAATAGGTTCTGCCTACGATTCACCTTAAAACATTCTTGATTATTTATTTCAAACAATTTGATAGACTAATTATTTTGTATTAATAGTGTATGCACAGCTATGCGAAATTGGCTCTTGGACACAATCTGTGCTACTTCTGATAAAGCAAGATTTTTCTAAGTCTATTAGCAATTCCAGGACCAAACCAGTATAATGATTAGTTGCGGCTACTACTACCTGGCCGACTTATCACTGCTCCTCTCTGCTTCTCTAAGAAGCTATTACCTCTCTTCAATCCGGACACCCAAACATATGGGATATAAATATACTGAACCAACAGCGGTAAATCCTTATCAAAAAGTAATTGAACCCATTTACCACAAGGGATATAATCCCGCCCAGTCCATTATCGAAGAGGTTTTGAACAAATATAGTGTAACAACAGTCGACAAATATTATGCACTAAACTTTATTCAGTTACAATACAACTCCTATGTAGAAACGACGTGAATAGACATTTCCTATGATGAAACCCGAATATATTCTAAGTAAGACCACAGTTGCTGCAAAATTTAGGCTTACTATAATAAACATGACCGCACCTCGAGCACCGGTATGAGATCTTTGACTCTTCAAGTAAAGTATGACGCAGACTTTTCATCCTGATAATAAGTGTGTCAAAATCTTCTTCAGTCAATTTCTCAATCTCCTCGATTTTGTCTTTTATAGTTGCCTTTGTCTCAATTGCTAATACTCTAGACTTACCTTCGGACTTTGACTTTAATCTTTCCTGCATACGCTGAACTCTTTTCTCCGAGATTATGCTTACTAATGTTACGGCGATACCAATTCCTGAAAACATCACTATTATCGCTATTGTTCTCCCGAGCGGCGATATTGGAGTATAATCGCCATATCCAACAGTTGAAATCGTAGTTGCTGACCACCAAAGGGCGTCACCTAGGTGAGTTATATTTGCTCCTGGGTAGTCAACTTCGGCCAGATACTCAGCTACAGCACCGATAATTATGATTGATACAGTAAGAATCAGCGGAACAATGATTGTGATATTAGATTGTAGATATGACTTGAAGCGGGCTCTGTTCATAAATATACTGGCATTCCTGCAAATATTGCGATAGTTAGTGTGCACTTGTTTGCTATATTGTTTATCAAATCGCAATGCGGCTTTCACATTCGATTAATACAGGTTGAGTATCTATCTTTAAGAAATATTTAATGCGAGAGTTTTAACATTCGAATATTTTATAATTCTATCTATGCTGTCTTTAAGTAATCATTATGTATAGGTTATCGCTTGATTCCAGAAAATACGAACTCATTGTATTTAAATTCAATAATGCCAACAAACCATTTGTTAAAATGACTCTCATTCTTATTCTTTCCGAAACTAATTGCATATTCGGGTACGAGTTAGAAGTTAGACTAGCACAACCCTAAAGGATGTATTTCCCGTGCAGCTCAGATCAGTCTCTACTTTTTATGAGAACCTCTTTCATCTGTTCCTTAGTCTCGTTATATCCTTCTTCAATTAGCTGATCGATTGTAGTTT
>DATBGR010000275.1:0-8629 GCA_036557905.1 Nitrososphaeraceae archaeon
GTGCAGAAAGTCTACGAGCTCGTCGCCCATCAGGGTCGTGCCGGCCAGGCCCGGTACGAGAGTCGCGCCAGCCATCAGCGGCACCCAGATCTCCTCGACTGAGAAATCGAACGCGATCGTCATGCCCTGATAGACGCGATCGCCGGGCGCATAGCCATAAAGATCGGAGGCGATGCGCACAAAATTGCAAATGCTTGCGTGTCCTATAGCGACGCCCTTGGGATTACCGGGGTGCCAGATGTGTAAATGAGGTAGCAGAGCGACTCCATAGGCGGCGCAACGCCGGTCAATGGATCGGCCGACTGTGCATCGATTGCCGTCCTCTCCAAATCGAGAAATAACTTGTCGACCTGGAGGCCCGAGAGGCGCTCAGCAAAATTTGACATTGACACGATAGCGGAGACCTCGGCATCCTCTAGAATGAAGCGTACGCGTTCAATCGGAAAGGCTGCGTCGAGCGGCACATAGGCTGCATTGACTTTCATCACCGCAAGCATCGCCACGTATGTTTCTGGCGATCTGTCAAACATCAGTGCAACGCGGTCGCCGGACTTGATTCCGCTCGCGAGCAAATGACGTGCGAGCTGATTGGCACGGCAGTTGAGATCGCTATAGCTCAGAACAATGCCGCTTCCGATGACAGCATCATTCGTAGCAAAACGGATGCAAGCTTTCTCGAGAAGTTGATTGAGCCGCTCGCCAGGAACCCAGCGTAATGCATTGCTCACATGCTCCTCGCGTACGATACTCTTCAACTGACCACAATTGTGGTTGATTCATATTATTGAATATTCAGGAACATGGTTAATTAATGTCCACAATGTGATACCCTAGATCAGTAATTCAATAAACTCATTTATTTGCTGTTGTTCCATTCTTTGTTAAATCAACTGTCCCTTCTCCTATGTTGGTAAATATTCTTTGCAAGTAGATTATATTGAAAAAATATTCTTATTCAAT
The DNA here is from genome assembly GCA_036557905.1 of Nitrososphaeraceae archaeon. Classification (GTDB taxonomy): domain Archaea; phylum Thermoproteota; class Nitrososphaeria; order Nitrososphaerales; family Nitrososphaeraceae; genus JARBAU01. The sequence goes on from DATBGR010000275.1 coordinate 961, forward strand.
CAAATAGTACATTTCATATATGATTTAGTTCAGTCTTGTAACTATCCTGTGGAACATGGTTCAATAATGTCCAACAATGTGATACCTTAGATCAGTAATTCAATTGCATCCCCACCGAACTCGGACCAACAACTTATTGATATTTCAAAGATTAGACGCTAATAGATGTTCCTTTTGCAGGAAGATCCTAACAATGAGAACCGAAATAATCACAAGAACCAGTGTATATAAAGTTTGAGGTACATCTATCTAAATAAATCAAAATGCAGGAAATTTGTAGTGTGGCGTATCCTATCCCGATACCGTATTAAGATTAGAAAATGCTCTGTAGAAGAAGCTTCCAATATGATCAAAAATTGGCTAGATAAATCCAGTCAGTTAAGATCGCTAGATTTAATCCCAATTAAATGACCAGATACAATATTAACTCTGTAAGGAGGAGTGGATATTTACCAATAAGTTTGGAAAAGTTAAAGACCTAACACGCATACAAGCTCTATATTCTTCAGTTTTAATACAGCTTGTCGATGAATGCCATTTGTGGCATCCAACAATGGTATTTGTATCTGTGTTTAAAATATAACTAAATATATCCAAGAAAAATAATGAATGATGCTGTCTATATTATTTTAGTATTCACAGTCGCCACAGCACTAGTAGCCGGTTCATCGTATATTATTAGTCAGAACGGATACCAGTTACATATGGCTTCTGCTACTAAGGGAAAAGCCACTGGTAGTATTACTGGTATAACTCAATTATTATCAACAAAGGAAGTAAAAGACGGCGTCTATAACTGGATAAATGCAAGCAATGGAGTATCTAATCCAACTTTGAACTTCTTAGCCAATACCAAAAATATAATAAAGATCCAAAATCCAACTGATACGAAACATGAATTAATTATAGATACTGGAGCAGATGTTCTGCCATCAAGTGATGATATCGACCCTAACGGTTCAGCTCAACTAGTTTTTAATCCAAATATGACTGGTACATTCACTTATCATTGTGCGTATCACCCATTTACTATGAAAGGTACTATTCATGTTATTAGCTAAAACCACGGGATCTTGACTGACTTTTATAAACTAAAGCCGTATCGAAATCTTTTCGGACGTTTAATCGGATTTATATTGCCGATAAGTGGCATAACTCTATATTAGATAATGCTAACAAATAGTACAAGAATAACTTGTAGATGTAAAAATAGCTGAGATAATAGTTTGTCTGCAGATATAGAAGATCACATTATTCGTATTAAACATTTAGTCTATTGCTTAAGGTTACCAACAATGCAAATTGGAGCCATCGATGCGCTAGCAGCTTATGGGCAACAGGCAATTAACGCCATGACTGAGATCATTAACCGTCCCGACATAGAGAATCAGGTTAAGGCACACGCGATGAAAACTATCGAAAATATTAAGAAAGGAATATCTACCACATATTCTACATAGAGGAGAACAATCACTAATAAAGAGCAATGGTAGTATTCATCATCGTCGTACTAAAGATGGGTTGTAGAAAGAACCAACTCCTGGCGCAACAAGTTCAGGAAACTTTTGGTTAGATATAAAAAGAAGTTAGATAGCTATTTTGTGTTAGTGTGTTTAGGCTGTTGCATTATTATCTACAGGAAAATAAATTTGGGCAGGCACTTTTCATATCCGTGGGTCGATACAGAATTTCTGACACAGATTTCTTTTTTGCAAATTAAATAATTACTACTACATCTGCATTTCATACAAGGAAGATGGAATAATCGAGTAAGCATAGTCTTTATTGCAATAGTTCAAAAGAATCCATAATATCAGTAAAAATATTTGCATACATAGGATATTTAGATTCATGAGCCGTACAGGATATTCTATAAATTTTATCATCCGTTATTGTCCAAGCTACTACAGTTTTAAATCCTATATCTGAGATATCCTGAGCAGAGCTATTACCAGACTGGTTCCATTCAGATAGATTATTTTATATCCGGTGTTTCCTGAAAGCAAATACGGGATAGACGCTAGAATCTTGATATCGAACTTTTTGGTTCTTGCTAATAAGATATTACCATTAATTTCTTGTCCAAAATATTGATTCGAAGTATAATTGGTTTTTGAAGAAGGTAGGTAACTGAAATTGTCAAGATGGTAGCATGTTTGGCGACTTGATGACACTAATCAAGTCGTTATCGTAAGTTACATTCCAATTTGATGTATACGAGACTCTGTATCTATGCAATTTTTCGATTGTATTAAAAGTTGCGTCTAAAATCGATGGTATGGTTGTTGCTGCTTTTGTCTGTGCTTCTTGTCTTGTGGTATTTCCAGCTGCCATTTAGACAAATACAAATACAAATGACAGCCAGAGCAGGAATAGAATTCTTAGTCATGCCTATATTTAGCAGAGTATCAGATATTGCAAAATTATTGTTTATATAAGTCAGTTAACTAAATTAATTAACAAGGTTAGTCTACAGTAAAATATTGCAGAACTAAAATCGAATAATATAGTAGTTAATGATAATAATAAAGAAAATTATTACTAACCATATTAACATTGCCGGTAGCCTTATTATACCTCTACTTGTACTGTGGTCTTTGTTCTTTGCTGTAGCCAACACCTACGGACTTGATCTGTCATATGGTAGGAAAAGCAGTATTATTAATGACAATATTGGAAGTATGAGTATCAATGATAACAAAACAATTGATAATGAGAAAGCCGTGATTCTTGCATTTGATGACGCATGGAAAAGTCAGTTTACTTATGCTAAGCCAGTACTTGACAAGTATGGCTTTAAAGGAAGTTTTTTTATTGTTTGTAATTACGTGGGAAAGAATCCTGACAGAATGACATGGAGTGACGTTCAAACATTGGAAAGACATGGTCATGATATAGAATCGCATAGCATGAATCATATCCCTCTTGATGATCTTTCTCAGCAACAGCTGAATTATGAAATTGGACAGTCAAAGCAATGTATTATTGATCATAGTGTAAGTCCGAATATAAATAATAATGATGTTCCAATTTTCGCCTATCCCTTTGATATAGGGCGTAACAATATCACTGTAATAAACACTGTTGCTAAATATTACCAACTGGGAAGGACTGGCGACAGACCTCTTGCGTTCTTGAATTGTGATCTGTCATTAGAAGATAAGAATAATAGAAGTATTAATCAGACAAATTACTTAAATGGAAACTGCAGTCGTCATGTTTTTACGGAAATCCCAAATAATTACAACAACAATAATAATAATAATTACAAGGTAGTTAGCTCTACGTATTATGATAAGCTATTAAAAATAAACAAATACTCTATTAGCAGTTGGACTCATCACCCTCATCATTTAAATAGGTTATACAATAGCTCGCAAATGTTTCAACAATTTGTGCAGGAAGTAATTAGTCAGGATAAATACAATCACGATGGGATAATAAACACAATTCCTATCATTACCTATCATAACTTTACTAATATTACCAATATGAACTATGTTAGAAACAAATACACAACCGACATAAATTTATTTGCGAGAGAAATGAAATTCTTGCAGGACAATCATTTTATTGTATTACCCATGTCTGATATAAGATATAATGAGAATACCAAATATTTGTATGTCAACGGTCCAAATGGTAAATAGTTTTACTGATTAATGGCCTCCTTTACCATTGGAAACGTCTTTGATACTTTGGCTAAGAAATAAGTGGTATCCAAACCATTCGGCTGATACTAAATCTAGAAACTGCTTTGAATTGATCCTGCATAATTGACAGTACAATATACCACTTAATAGTCTTCTTGAGATGGTGATAATCTCCTGCTAATGCTTGTTTAAAAATCTGCCTTAACAACGTTATATCAGATTAATATTGTCTATGGATTCGATTATTCCCAATGAAAAGAGAATTCATTATGTCTATTCCAACCTGTCTAATGCTGATATTTGTTGCGAGTCCAAACTTACATCTTTTCAATGACAGATTCTTATATGCTAAATCAAGTCGAGATAGTTCTAGTGTATCTCAATTGCAGCGCTTAGGTACTACTAATATTTTAGAACCTCCCGATAATGTAAGTCTCATTTCTACTACTCATGAAAATTCTACTCTTGATGAGGAATATGTACTACTAGAAACAGCTGATCGGAATAATATTGCGATATCTAATCCGGATTATTCATTATCTACACCGATTCCGACTCTCATGACTGGTGAGAAGTTCATTATCAATTCGAGCACAGACGCAGACATAGTGTACAGTAAAGTGACTGTAAAACTGGTTCCGATAACTTCTGCCTTCCCCCCTCCTAACACGGATGTCAAAGATGTTGATCCTGAAAGCGATATATCAGTTGGAACACCCATAACGATAGGAAACTACACTGGTAACTCTGGAACCTTTGTTATACCACACACAGCAGGTCAAGGATCTTATCTTCTATATGCTTATTTTTACTACCCTACTTATAATATCACCTTAGTATACAACACCGCAGTACAGGTGAAAGGCAGCGGTGCAGGGACGGGGCAATAAAAATTACGTCGAACTATGCATCGCTGACATACAAACATATTAGACGAAACTAAAATACATAGCATAATTATTTCAATCCATCAATTTGTTACTACAAATATTTCATCTGAGTGTCCAGATTAATGATCATTTCATGTAATCAATAATTGTCAAAGATTGAAACGCTAGTAATAATTCGCTATTTATTATTTGCGGTTTATCTCTCTAAATATGGTGATATGTGCTATTTGATGAGAAGAGTATCGATAAAGCTAATCACTTCGATAAGTGTTCCTAAATTATTAAATATGCAATTTTGATACCAATTTGCCAAGAGCCTTCATTAAATGAATGAATTCTATGCTTTATTGATAGTTGGGGTATTGACATCAGCTCTAGTTGTGTTCAGCTTGTTATCGCAAGGTAGTTCAACGGACATTCAATCTGTTACACTCAACATCAAGAATGGAAAATCAGTGTATGAGATAGAGCTCGAAAGAAATAATAATCAACACTATGACGTAATCGTGGATCCAAGCATTGGCAATGTTACAAAAATTAATGATAAATTATAATCATCTAATAGATTGTTTCATTATTTAGTATATCAGGACTCACCATTAGATTAATAGTTTATAGGTTAATAAAAGATAAACAATAGATATATTAGAATCCAGATAGGATGGATTGAATTTGTAGTGCTTAGGACAAGAAATCCGTGGAAGATTTGTAATTCAGCTGTTCCCCAAAACTCTTAACTGCATTGGTGCATACACGTCGCCTTGTGTATTGCCATCAAAATTTATTTTCACATAGCGAGTTGTAACAGGAAATTCGGAAAAGATATCGTATGATTCTTCCCCTGAAACCGCTGCAGTATTGTCATAGTATATCGGTTTACTAAAGTGATTTCCATTTAAGGATGTCTGTATGTTAAAATGATTCACAACTCTGTCGCCATTGCTAAATTTCAATCCAAGCGAACAAATCGGCATGTTCTGTCCCAAATCAATTACATATGATGAATTTCCCTTTGCTGATTCTATTGAAAGGATGTTACTGGCACTATTAACACTGATATTCCTATTGTTAGTCGCTAGTTGATAATATTACTGTTGCACCGTCTGCTGGTGGAAGTGGAGGCATCGACAACAACAGCTCAGGTCAGGGCTTTGACAAGTTTGGCGTAAAAGAGCTTTTTCCTACAAACCCAGGAGGCGAACAATGGTTCATGAATATGCAAGATCCAAATTACGATAAGCAAACAAATCCTCCGAGCATGACTAAAAATTCCGATTGATCGTTCAAGGCGACTTCGACTCAAGATATGCTGTCTCACCGTCCTCTGGATATAATCCTAGCCAAATTAAGACAACCAACCAGAAGACAATGATACAACAAGGGTATATGCAATCGCCTGGTGATTGGAAGAATGTAGAGTTGACAGGGTATTTTAAAGTTAATAGTTTTACCAGCTCAACCAATAATGGAGCAGCACATATTGAATTGTTGGCCCGTGGAGGAGTACATACTTCAAGTAAATCATGTGAAGGAACAGCATACTACTCTAACCTGTATGAAACTGGGCGAAGTAAATTCGAAAAAGAGCTCGAACACACAGCAGGCTATACCACAAACGATCCTGAGAGATCTGGAGCAACTAAGAAATTAGATGGAAGATGGATCCGACTAAAGGCTATTTTCTATACTCGTGCAGATGGTACTGTAAAATTGGAACAATGGATTGACGATAGCACAGATAATACAGGTACACCTGGTAATAATTGGCATAAATCTATAGAATTTGTAGATACTGGAAGCAATTGGGGAGGGGGACATCCGAATGGTGGTGGTATTGATAAGACAATGATCTCATGGGGTGGTCCACTTACTCACTTCAGATGGGATAATATAGACAATATGGACGCAAAACTCTTCAGCGTTAGGGAGATTCAGCCTCCAGCAACTACGTCTGTGACCACACCTACGATAACTTCTCCTAACGTCTCAAATGAAAGTTATTATTCTCCTCCATCTATAGTCATCACAAGCCCGTATACTCTCCCCTAATAACAAACCAAGTTTCTCAATATGGTGTTTGCAATAAACGAACCCAAGCATTATTACGCTCTACTAAGTGACATCATCAGTTTTGTGACAAATCCTGCAAACAAAACAAAACTCTTATCTCTGAAGTTTCCTCTTTATTGGTACCATAAGTCGTGATTCTATAGATTTAATTGAACCGACACAAACAAAGGATATACCTATTCCTAATAGGATCCCTCCTAGTACATCTAATGGATAGTGAGCTCCTACGTACACTCTCGAGATGCATACTAGAGCAGCTTCAATAGATAGGATTATTGAGATAAATGTCCTCCTGGCCGATCCTCTATATAACGCAAGAACCACAGCTAGACCAGCTGCTACAATAGTCGCGTGACCAGAAGGAAAAGCATATTCTTTATCAGCTGCAAGCAAGAAATCTACTAGAGGAACTAATGGTCTTGGTCTTTCAACCAAATTTTTTATTACTGGTACTAGAAATGTAAGAACAAGTATTGATATGCCAATGGTCACCGCGATCTTTTTTCCTAGCCATCCCCCAAAAATAAAGAACATGATAATCACTATTATCCATACAATTTCCCTTCCATAAAGTGTCATCCATATCATCAATTCATTCAATAGACCATAATGAGAATTGTTTACAGTAAGAAATAGCGAATAGTCTTTAGCAACTAGTGAATCACTCCAATAAGATCTTGGAGAAACAGCTAGAGCAAGTAGTACAAAAATGGATAGAATAATTATGGATGTCAAAAAGAAGAAATTCATAACATATACTAATTTCTATTTACACATTCATTTCCAAACTAGATACATTTCAGATATGATACTTCATACAAAAGGAAAAGGGATCTGATCTTATTCCATGTACCGAGACTAACGATAAGGTAATGATACAATCAATGGCTTGAGCTTTGCTATTGCATCTTGAACAGGAAGATGCGTAGAGTAAATCATTAATGTGGTTGGTCCGCTTATGTCCTTCTGCACGGTTTTACTCAGAAAATCAAAAGTAGACAGAACTTGAAAGCCCGCAGATGCAAAGTCTGCTTTATATTTTGAAAGAGAGGGAGT
>DATBGR010000276.1:0-2612 GCA_036557905.1 Nitrososphaeraceae archaeon
GGATTTAGGTGGTTGATCGTAGTCATAGATAACTGTTTGAGTTCAAAATTTACCAGCGGAAATGTACTTTGTTTTAAGTAATCCATAAAATGCAATCTATACTTTCAAAAGAAGTTCCTTTGTTAAGTTGGTAAATCAGCATCTGGTAATTAGAATTCCGTATGTAGCTGAATCAGGAAATTTCATACTGCCAGGTCTAGGATTGACGGCTGCATAAATACCAGTTGACTTATATTTTGAGAGGAGTAAGAAATCCTTCAGTTCGCTCTCTTCTAGAGTTGTATGTCCGTTTTCAATAGCTCTAGTAACAAAACTAAAAGGAAATTCGACAGGCATGACAAAACGAATGCATTCCGCAGGCGGATTGACTCGCAACCTGAAGACTCTCAAGCAAGCGTTCTTGCCTTGAAGCCAATCGCGGGTTTTGTTCAGAATGATTGGCTCAAGCTTATCAACTAACTTATTATATCTGGTTTGCTTGTCGTGGGTGGACAAGACCCTGATCTCAGAATAAGAATTGCCACAATGATGAATTGAAGTAATTATCTGCTTTAGAATTTCCTCGAGTGTGAACCCAGTATTTTCACAAATGGAAATTGAATAAATCTCAAGACAGTTCCTACATACATCAACACGGAAACCCTGTATTTCCCTTTCAGTGATTGGAGTGTCAGGTGTTTGCTCATAGTTGTTATGTGTTATTACGTCTGGAATATTCTGCATATAATCAGATCCTAAAGTATCGAGTAAATGCGCAGACCCCAATTGACTTTCGGATGAATATCGGAAAGCAGATTTGGGCGTCGATGTGTAAAAGTTAAGAAGTTTGTTACGCATTTCGAAAAGTTTTGTCATACTTTCCAGAATATTTACACTACTCTGAAGAGGGTCTGAAAAGGAATAATGCGAGCTAGGATAAGTTGCTCCACTATTATTGGAGATCGGCAAAAAACGTCGAAGGAGGTTGTTATAATAAAACTTTGAAATATCATCATTGATAGATTGAGAACCCAATGCGAGCTGTCTTACATCGCAATTGTATATGGGAACTCCACCGACTGGATGATGCCTTGCGATATGGACTTTCATGTTGTACCTACGGTTGGACTGCTGCGTGCACACCGGACAAGAATATTTCAGCTGTTTAAATTGAACTCTGCTCCTGATTGGATAATCCCGTCTGAATCTGCAGTAACTCTTCAGTTACTGCAGTAACTGCAGGCTGATGAGGCGAGTTTACCATAAGAATAGATAGAAGATTCTAACATAAAAACATTCGGCACATTAGTCATAATGGCGATAGACCTACATCAATCCAGCATTAAACAAGCATGCTTTGATAATATGCCGGGTCGAAAGAAAAAGAGATTATGATTCATGTTAACTTGGTTGCCCACATCCTATCTTTGTCGTAAAAGCTGTCAAAATCCCATGCATAAGCATTCCAATGGAATACTAATAACTCGCTAATTACGCATGACAAACCAAATATTTAGCTATCCTTGACAATTAGTCTGATATAATAATGATTAACTCAGTTCTATCCAATTTAGGAAGAATTTACATAATCAATTATTCTCAGATAGTACCCACCTGTGCATCATTAGAGCACATGTGGCCACATTGTGACGGGTATAATATCATATTTCAGTGGCCTCTATGATGGTGTTAAATACACAATGAATGCTTATTTACCATCTTGATTTGGATGTCTCATAAGGGTCTGCTTCGAGGTCAAATGATAAGACGATCTTGAGATACGAAATATGTCATGATTTCAATTCTTAGCTGATTGCTCCAACGACATTTAATGTCCTACTTTAATATGTCTCGAGATAATTAACACAGGCTGTGCTCCCGCAGGTAAAGGTGCTATTATTGGCCGGCTTCGTGTTCGGCAATTCACCCTTACCGAAATAACGACCTGCGGTGAACGGAGCAGAAACTCGGGTCTTCCATTCACAGAAGAACTATGTCCTCAAAGTTTAAGTGAGAATATACTCACTATTCATTTGTTATATAAAAATAAGAGTTTCAAGGAGTAACTATTAATCTAATCAAATTATTATTTCTCAGCATCCCTAATGACAGAATAATATATCTATCAGGATCTGCTTAACGATTAGAGGTAGTTGAATATTTGCTTCAACACCGCATGAATCGCAAGAGCATAGAATAATTCAGATTTCTTTTTGCAATAATCTGTATGCAGTATGAATTCCTTTACAAAAAATTAGAAGGGATTTAGATTCCTGCACCGATAGCGGGATTGCCAGATGGAACGCCATTTTGAAGTGCACTAGTTTGGGGCTTGCCGTTGCCTTGTTGTTGGTTGTTATTGCCTGGTGAGTGACCGCCTTGTTGGTTGTTATTGCCTGGAAGGCTTGGAAGGCTTGGATGGCTCGGAACGCTTGGATTGTTTGGATTGTTTGGATTGCCTGGTGGGTTACCGCTTGGGTGTTGGTTGCTTCCATCATGGTCATCACTACTGCCACTGCCATGATCATCACCATGGTTCATTTCGCCTGATTTGCTGGGTTGAATACCGATTATGTTCACAGCGTTATGGCTTCCCCTTACCTGGCTGCCTACGTTTTGACACTTTATGTCCA
>DATBGR010000277.1:0-7775 GCA_036557905.1 Nitrososphaeraceae archaeon
ACATGTGTTGGCAGTGTATCATAGAGCTGCTTGCAATGTGAGAGATATGTTATTAACGTTTATGACTGTATGGTCGCAATGGACTTCGTTAGGGAGGATCTTATCTTCTAGGCATTGTTGGAACCCATTGGCCCAGATAACAATACTTTCCGCATCTAGTCCCTAGCCAAAGAAATGCATCCTCGCGAAAGAGAGTACCGAAATATATATCTGGAGTCTGCGTCCCAGGGTTTACATAACAATCTGCACGTGCTAGAGCCCAATGATCATTTCTTATTGGATCGGGATCCAGACGAATGTACACAGGAAAACGAAAATTTATTTGCGCCAGGGGACCTACTAGCAAATCTGTATCAAGAGGATATACTTTAGTAGGAGTATTCATATCATCTTCGGTCGTATTATGAACAATCTTGTTACCTCCTGGAGGCATAGTTGGTGGATCATCTCCCAATATGTAGGTCCAAGCACTACCAGGTTCAAAATCGTCATCATCTTCGTCAGCAGATTCTATTCTAAACTCTCTACCGCAGATCCCGAGATATACATTCCCACTATCTATGCCGCCATCTGGTATATTTTTAGTCTCAAGCATCAATGTTATAGTCTTAATTGCTACCATCACGACTCATCAGGTAGTAACATCTAGATATTTGTTGCTGACTCTTTGTGTGTTATCCGGATCAAATCTTCGAAGGTTATATTGGGGAGAACACAGTAGCAGCATCTACTTAGGATCTATACAAACCCGGTTAGTGTTTTCAAACACCGATACTGCATTTCCTGTGCTCTATGGAGATCGATAAGACAAATGGTTAAGTTGGAGAACAATTCAAAAATATAGTTTTGGAATTATTTGAGAGAAAAAATAACGATGCAACTGACTGTTATTGGATGAATCGAAGTAACATCGGTGACATTTTTTGTATGGCCATCATGTTCGCATAGCCTAAGTTTAGGTGGAATATATGTGGGTGAAGGGGGATTGATCTCAGCCTCAGTACTGTAACGTTGCTTTTAGTTCGTTCTGCTTTGCTCATTCTTTAGCCATATGTGCCTTTAGCTCTGAATCTTTATTTGCTCGGATTGAAGCGTAGATATCCTTTTCTAACTCTTGGTTTACCTGCATTCCGGAAACATTATCAGAATATCGATTGTGAATATTGTTCCTTGATCGTGAATATCAATACTTATAGAAATATAGAATGGTAAAGTGACGTCTATTGTAGATGTATGCCTTCATCCTTTCTATGCCATCATCACATTTTTCATTCGATAATTGTGACACAGAACACATGGGGCACATACGTAGAGAGTGCAGGATCTACTTCTCTCCCGTCTAGCATGTATTCCTCACTATTTTCGATGGTAGATGTGCCAACATCTGGATTTTTATAGTACATGGGTCTATTTTAGTGAGACTAATGCAAAATGCAGGTAATTTACTTTTCATCACATTTGTAAGTTAGATACAGTATTGAAAAATATATCAATGAATCCTTGTATAAGCAGATGTTGTTTATTGTTATTGTGATCGATAATTGGTTTCGTGCAACTCAATTTCAAAGGCAAATAATAAAAGTTATTTATAACAGTTAGGATTCTGTGACAAAAGTAATAAATTTAGAGATATTTGCCATTTTCGGTTTTTTTCAAATGAAACCAAACTATTAGTTTTTTAGGTAGAAGGATAAGGATCTGTCCACATACTCGCAGCTTTTTTTAGAAATTTCTTTTAAGTCGTAACACTACTTTCATGGAGATATCAAATTGAAAATATAGTGCTAACCTTATTCGCTACTAATTATGTAACTATTAAGCTAATACCATTTATTTATAATATTTCCATTTTTATCAACCAATTGCGCTTCGCTTTCTATATATATTAGATCTCCGACGTTAAGATCCATGTATCCGTTTTCTTCTATAAAATCCGATAGCTGATATATCATTGACGGGCTTCTCTTTTCAAAAACTTCTTCTGTTATATAGCATTGCGTGTTTGTAGAGCGTATGAAATCCTTTAATGTTGCAAATGAGAACATTCCACATTTTTTTAGCACTTCATAATCCACTTGTTTTCTAAAGAATTTTGGTAGGTTCAAGTCTCCTTTATCCTGATTTACATCAATCAAAGGATTATTTCGGTCAAAAATCATGTCAAAGTCAAATGGAACTAAGCTTTTTGAATAGCTTCCTCTTATTCCAACTGGTGGATTCATAGCTCCTGCTCCCGCTTGTTGTAGTATTTTTACTTCCATCTCAGACATTGAATTATAAAAATCAGGAAATGCCCAACCTTGTTTCACTAACCACTGATTTATGTCTGTATCATCTTCAGCTATAGCTATGTCACATATAGCGCGCCCAAACTTGTCAAATAAATCACTAGGGCTGTCAACATTAGAGAAAGCATATGCTTTGACATACTTTTTACCGTTCTCTTCATATTGATATCGTGCCAAAAAATCCATTAATTCTTTGGTTGCACGGACTCCCCAATTCTGTCTGTAGTTTATCTTTTTAGCCGAATCAAATTTTGGTTGTTGATTCGAATCTAATTGAACATTGCCCTGATTAGCTCCGTAATGTAGCTCTGGAGCATCTATTCCTTGAAGCCTAATTCTAATGGTAGAAAAACTACTATGGACTTCCACAATTGGCTTCAAATTGTGGTCATCATCATAATAATATCCATCATTTAAAATCTTGAGGTTTTCGAGCCATTGACTATTTTCACTTTCGCGAAATCTGACAGAATCGGGTTCGACATCAATTTTGATAGTATCTGCATCAGCTATGCCGCCTACTGCAAAAAGTTTATTGAGGTAAATTCTTCCATGAATTTCTACTCTTCCTGAATATTGTGGTAGAACAGACGTTTGTTGTTGCATAATCCCCTATAGTTGCAACTATTATTAAAAATTCCTTTGAAGAGTATGAGATAAACAAGCAACGGTATTAATTAATCATAATCCGATTGTACGAGTTAATTATAACTTACAGATCAGTAGGATATCTGACATAACCTGATTTTGGATTTCGGTCATTATCTAGTCAACACGTGATTCAGTCTGACACTACAACTTCTCCTACCATATTAGGATGAACTCTACAGAAATATGGAAATTCACCTTTACTAACAAATTTATGTTCGAAGGATTGATTAGCAGCTAGGATAATAGAGTCAAATTCTGACCCAGCGTTGGCAGCCCCCTCTGTACCTGAAGTTATGGTATGCGGGATCGTATCATTGTTAGTCCACGTGATATTGTCCCCAACCTTTATCTTGATTGGGTTTGGTTGAAATGCTTTGTCATCAAGTGTGGAGGCATCAGGGACTATTGAAACATTGTTATGGCCATTCGATGTCAATGAGAATCCATTTATTATACTACTGGAATTCTGCTTACTGTTGTTAGCCATAGTGACATTATTTGTCTGATCGTTTCTCTATGCTGTTAATAAGTGGTTACTATACAATGTCCAGGACATACTCATTATCGTACTTATAAGTAGCGCCGACAAGGCTACAAAACCTTGGTACCTGCTTGAATTCATCGCTTCTCTACTAGTATCTTTCAATGCATAAATGATACAAATTAGTATCTATTAAGACATTCATTATAAAATAGGGGCTCTGTAAAGCTAAGGAAAAATCCATAGCTTTATGACTCAGATATAGGTTATGCTGTGTCAAATAAGAAAAAGAACAGAACCCGAGGATATGGTATATTGTCTGTATCTTTATTTCCTGGGTCTTTCATTAAGAAATACCTCCAAAGCTGTTTCTAGATTTGTTAAAAGAAGTCATACTGCCATTAGAGACCATCGCGATGCAGGATGAGCTAAAAGAGATTCTCAAATCTGCAATGCTAGGGCGCGCAAAGAAATACATTCTCATCTGATCATGTGCATAGCTTTTCACGTACAGCTGCATCCAATGTGATGTCAGGATATTCTTGGCGCTCTTTTCTGATTTTAGTTCCTTCAGCCTTCGACTTATTTGATAATCTATAGATATCCTCAATTTGCACTGTCGATAGAATACGTCCAGTGTCAATGCCTAGAATCGATTGAATTTTTTGTTATCCTATACCTTAGAACGTTACCTTGTTGATTTATCAGCACTGAGATCTTTCTTAGTGTTCGAATCTCGTTTCTTTCACAGTATTCGATAGGATCAGCAGATATATCGGGAATTGTCACCTCGCTAAACCCAGCCTGAATTATACCATCTATTTCAAGTACAAATCTAAAGTTTTAATACGGATAAAATCTTGAAGACGTTTCTATATCATCGAATTCATATCTCCTCAACATTTGCTCCTGATTTAGCCTGTTGTATTTTGAATACTATAAATTCTGCAGGCTTGAGCGGTGCGAAACCTACTACGACTATTAACCTGCCATTATCTATGTCGTTCTGTGTCATTGTGCTTCTATCACATTTAACGAAAAAGGCTTCTTCGGAAGTGTTACCAGTGAGCATTCCGTCTCTCCACGCTTTTGACAGAAAGTCTGTAATAGTTGAAACATGTCTTGACCAGACTTTTTCGTTATTTGGTTCAAATACAAGCCACTTTGTTCCTTCTTCTATAGATTCTTCAATAAATATAAACAGACGTCGCACCTTTACATATTTCCACTGTGTACCGGTCGAAGCAGTTCTTGCTCCCCAGATTAGGATTCCTTGACCGCAAAATGGGGGAATAGTGTTTACACCTAGTGAATTCAAGTTTATTTGCCCGTCATAGTTTTGTACTACTTGTGATGAACATGCTCCCAAATTCCACGCAATAGAATCTCTTGTATTGTTTTCATAGGTTCTGGTCGATCTATAAGCATAGCAATATTTTCCTCCATTCTTGAAAAAGTCTTCCAGACCGTATATGAGGTAAGGATTATCTGTATTATCTATAAAGATCCTATTGTATTCTTCAACTCCTGTTATACGAATCGGAACATGTGAACCATTTTCCTTCTGGTTAGGAGGAGCAAATACATTATTGGTTGAGCCGTTGGTAGGATTCACACCTATTTCAAATTCTTCCGCATTTGCTCCAAGACAAACATTTACAGGCATTTTTTCTATTATTATTTATCTTTATACCTGAATTTAAGGTTAGGAGACTTTTTCTTTTGATTGCTTTAATATTACATGAGTTCACTCAATTCATCTAACTCCTTAATTCAATAGGCTAAAAAGTCGCGCTTTGACTGCGATAAAATTCAACTGCATACACATGCTTGCACTTGGCATTGTAGCGCGCATAATCTGGACATGAACAAATCCGTCTTGATTGAGTTGCGATCCTTCATTATGTACAGAATCGTCATATTCGAATCAGAAGGTGGTATTGCTACTTGTTCGACTAATGAAATACCATGAGCATTTTTTATAGTTGGTACAACCTCATCCTCTTGTTTAGAGAACGACAAATTGTCGTTCTTCTCTTTTTGGACCAATACTCTTTACTACTATAATTAGGACTACTAACTATAATATTTTTAACTTACTCCCCCTGGTAGACTGTTCCAAAGCCAAGCCGTGTTCTAATTCACTGCAATAGTAGGGCCTGTGAGAGCTCGGATACGTGCAAGAAGTCTTTTCCCATTTGGGCTTCCCCAACCTGTGCAGGCATCCCATCCGATCCGTGCTGGATAACCTGCTACTCCTCCATTGCTGTTATCTACCGGACCTGCCGACCCGGTTAAATCATGGAATCCACTAGAGCCTATAGTGTAAAGCAAAGGGTTTACAAAACCGACATTCACACCCAATGCAGCATTAATCCTGGCAATCAGACCAGCCCAGAGTGGCGCAGAGGCGCTTGTTCCGTTACCTATAGATGAAGTTCCATTAACCGTAATACCAGTATAACCAGCGTTGAAACTCGCGTTCGCTGCGACATCTGGAACTCCTCGACCCACATGAGTATTATCATTGATCGATTTAGGAACCCCTGCGCCAGTTTGATATGAAGGAAGACCAAAGAAATCACTTACTCCGCCTCCAGTTGTTCCCCAATGAGATGGATCTGATGGGTTAGGATCATTCCAGACGTATTCATCGAATGTGCTGCCACTAACATTACCGATTGTCGTCCCTCCCACACTTAAGACCCATGGATCACTCCCTGGATACTGGACATGCGCTTTGCCATCTCCCACCTTTGAATCTGTTCCGGTATCGCCTGAAGCAATACAAATTGTTACTCCCTGTATAGCGGCATCTTGAAAAGCTTGTGTGACGGCATTTAGCCAGCTTGTGCTTACTGATTCATTGGATAATGTTGCAGAGTCATCGCCGTCGGATACATAAAAACTGGACGAGAGTACGGAACAAACAGGATCGCCTGGGTTGGGATGAGCGACTCTTTGTATAAGATCAACCTATCCTTGCTGCGTATATGTCGTAAAATAGACTGCGATAGACGCGCCCGGGGCAGCTTTGGCGGCAATAACAATATCCTGGGTCGTCTCACCATCAGCTGACCCGTCATTGCTTGCATCAACTGTAATGTCAGTAACTGCCGGCGGAGATCCTCCAAAGCTGGCATCAATATCACTTGATTTATACCCAAGCTCAGAAAGAATACCTATGGTCTGCCCAGCTGCAGAATTGGAAGGGAAATTATACAACTGCGTTATTGTCTCAATAGATAGGGTATGAGTATTGGGCGGATCTCCTGAGGAATTTCGTTTGATTACACGACGATTATCCAAGCCAAAGACACCAACGATGACTTCTGCAAGATCTTTAGGTATGTGAATGAAACCATCTCGTCCACGATATGTTTCCTCCGATGGTCTCACTTTCTGACTGCGGGAAGTTTCATGTTCATAAATCCCGAGGGAAACTCCGAACGCTTTATTCATCTGATCCACAGTTCCAGAAACTACGATACTACGTCGTGCGGCATTTGTTTCTTCGATCTTCAGATCATTTTTCACTGCAAAGTCTTTCACTTTATCTATATCTTCATCGGATGCACCAAACTTGCTAACAAATTCTGTCTCAGAAAGCCGACGCCTATCGCTGGGTGCCGTCTTCATAAAATAATCAAGATCTGGCAAGGTTTCTCCATCAGGTCGGCGTCGAAGAACAATTGTTACTGAGAAACGTTCTTTGGGATCCGCGGGCTTCAAGAGCTTAGCATTAGGCGAAGGACGCCTCTCGCTTCCCTCAAGACGAATGTAATTTTTAGGGACCGAACTTGATTCTGTTGACTTGTCCATAATATATCATATGTTCTATTAAAAATACTATTTATACATAAATGAGCAAAAATTATTAGTTGTTTCAGCTAAAATAACAAAAACATAAATACAACCCAAATATGGCAAATCGGATTATTTAGTACATTTGGTCTTAGTTAATCCAATATAGTATTAATGTTCTACACATTGATGTCAGAATAAAAAACATCTGGCCTTCTACTGTTGCTCCTGCTCCTGCTAGGGAACACTTTAGGAACCCGCCTGAGACACCTGACCCCTAATGGATCCACACCCGTAAAAGGATTAATTAAAACTTTGACGCATGACAACAGTAACAAATTGGGTTACACTTTTTTCACTTCATTTACTAAATTTGAAGTTAGGTCAACCAAGTTAGACTGAAATGGAGTAAGCAAGAAGAGTTTGTCTACACCACTCAAAGCTGCAGATATGGTATCTGGCTTGTTATAGTCAGGCTCTAACGCTTGTACACCCAAGTTTCTAAATGTACAATCATTAGCTGAACGTGCAGCCGCTTTGATATCTTTTCT
>DATBGR010000278.1:0-3410 GCA_036557905.1 Nitrososphaeraceae archaeon
AAAACTAAGCAAAACATTTTAGAGTATGTACAAGGGCCAGATCGTAAAGGCAAGCCAGCATGGAAAGATATATGGATTACAATGACAATCAACTCTTTAAATTATAGCACTATCAAAGAATTGATAGAAGAATGGAAGGATAAAGTGAATAAAATAGGCTTTCAATTTCATACACCATTTGTAAAAAATGATCCTTTATGGATGCCCTTTGGAGATAAACGCACCAAAGTAGTTGGCAGCCTCATTTCTTTAAGAAAGAAGTACCCACGTTTCATAATCAACAGTGAAAAGCAATTATCCTTGATGAAAGGTAATTGGGTGGCATAGGCACTACTCCGATACAGTGTCCATCATGGGCCATTTTGTCGTTGGATCATATGGGCCGACTAAAGCAGCCATGTTGTATAGGTAGTGCTGATAATAGCAGTAGTAAGAATGCAGCAAAACCAATTTGCGAAGAATGTGGTTTAGGTTGTTATTCAGTACTTGTTGCAAATGGCATCAAGGGAAACTAACATATTCTTTTAAGTCAAGTTTTGATGATTTTTATTTTCTATTCCTAAACAAGTATTACTAGTACTCGGTACTCTCACCGCTTCTGTAGTCATCATTTGAAATGTATATATGATTCCGTGGTCTAATTTTAAATGGCTCAGAAAAGCCATGCCATCATTAACCGTGTCCTTAACTATTAATCCTCGTCCACAAATACTACACTTAATAATGTGCTCATCTTTATCTACTCGTATTATACTCATAGACACAAACTATTTGTATCATACTCTGTAATCAGGATGGCTTTTTACCTATAAGATGCCTATAAGACAAGAACTATTGTAACTTGATTATCTCGTCCCAAGTTCCAGTCGTCGATAACATATAGTATTTAATGGAATCTCCAGATTCAAACTGTATGACATCTCCAGCAGATATTTGAGTCAGAAATAACTTGTTTAAGAATTGTAGAAAACTAGGTCCTGCTACTATGCTCCTTGCTTCCTTTTCGATAGGTTTACTGTAATATTTTTGCAGCGTGTCATTTAGTCCCAATTTACCTATTTCTTCCACAAGGGTAGCCAACTCCGCAAATGTCGAATTTCTCTTGTAGACTCTAAGTGTTGCCATTATAAAATATTCACAGGTTCATTATTTTTTAAGTGAATGGGCAATATAACCATTACCTTAACAGTGTAGAATAGTCATACTTAAAATCTAATCCTTAAGCCTAAATAAATTATTTTTAACGATTGGAATAACGGAATTGGCAAGATCTTTATAGTAATGGTACTTGATTATAACTTATTGGTAGATCTCTAATTCATGCTGGGAAGGAATTTGACGAATGACCAAAAGTAAGTTGTTAAAGTTTAGTTAAGGGTGAGTTCCATTTTACTGGTCGGAGGATTGCTGTAAAAACTATCTTAACATACTTGATTAGGCGGCTGAGCAGTAGGACTTTGCTGGATGATATAGTACCGCAATTATGGCTAATTAGTTGTGGATTATTTTTTATGCTCCTGTAAATAGAACTACTTATTCAACCTCATTGAATGTTTGACAATTTGGACATTGAAATACTGCATCTGAGGCTATTTGACTTCGAGACACACTTTGAGCTATAACATTATCACATTTACCACAAATATAATCTAGATCGCCTTCTCCCACTATGAATGGTACAATTTTACGTTCATTATTTTTGTAAATTGGCCTTGTGCCTTCTTGAGGTTCTCGTATGATTCGACAGTTAATTCTAACCAACTTTTCTACCCTTTAGTTTCAGCACTCTATTTATTTAGTATTCCTTCCAGCTTTTGGGTGTGAAGTCCACAACAGAATATAGAATTATTCTCCAGATAAACCCTCTAAAAAGTGAATCGAAATAAAGAAAATCCTAGATATTTCATTAATCGCATTTCCGTGGCTAAGCGAATTGTTGTATATCTAATCAATAGGTGCCTGCTGTTGCAAACCTGTTTCCTACTTGTTCAACCTTAACCTTAACATTCTGTTCAATTTTTCCATTCTTAACAAATATTACAAACCCCTGTACCCTAGCAATACCATTTCCTTGTCTGCTAATTTCTGTAATATCTACTTCATATTTTTTGCCTACTTCAACTGGTTTGAGCAGTGAACCTCTGTTGAAATCTTTGTTGCCACCTCCACCGTAACTTCTGCCTCTGCCATGCCCAAAACCACTACTTCTATCGTAACTCATTTCTGGTTGTGAGTGGTTCTTATCCTAACAAATTGTCCTTGTAGATAAACATGAAATATATTTTAGCCTTTTTGTTTTTGATTATACTATTTCCACATATGTATATGTAAGCCCAGCATTATACAAAATACTTTATAATAAGATAGTCCTAAAAACACATAATCTAAAATGTACATATCTTGCAAGTCGTGTGGTAAAGAATTTAACGAATTAACTGAAGGGATAAGATATTCAAGCATGCATAAGGGAGTTATATTATTTTGTTCAGATGATTGCTGTAAGGAGTATCTTAATGTAAAAAAGAAGTAAAATAATTACAAATATAGAGAGTTCGTTTATGGACTAGTGATATTATTTTTCCTAACGTTCTATGGGTGCGATAACTTGATGCGATTTAAACTATGAAAACGAGAAATATAACAGTAAAATTGGAAGAAATGAGGAGTACTTATGATTATCTGGATTTCGAAGTTAAGGAGAATTTTCGCAACGACTTGAAATGTTACCATACCACATCCACGAGTCATATCTTATGAAATAGAAGAAGAGGATAAATACATGACCGGAGAGTACTTTCGTAATAAGTAACAATAAATCATTTATCACTTTTTCACAATATTTTCATTAAACGCTTTTGACCTACACATATATTGAATGTAGACGTAATAAGCCTAGTTGGTGGATTATAAATCGGAAAACTGTATACAAAATGAACATAGCTTATGTGAAGGCAATGTAACAGAAACAATTCATGGTTCAAAAATAACAAGAATTTGTCAATGTCATGATAACATGTATCAACTAGCCCGGAGATTTCAGGCTGCTACAAAGAGCCAGTAATAATTCACATTATTTTAGATCCATCTTTTGACATTACTCATATGAAGTGATGAGAAGTCAGTACTGCTAATACCAAGATGGTATAGAAGTTTCATAGTATAACACTCTTTTGTTAATGGTAACTCTGGCCGGAGCACAATGATAACAAATGAAAGGGTCAGGTTTATGGGATATGAATAAAACAAGTTCAGCACTAGTTTATTAAGGTAGGACGTCTATATTATAGATGAATAACTATAACTCAAATTCATAATGTTTGCTGCGGGTTTGATTGTAGTTTCATCTGTACCGACTTTCATTTGGTAGTTTCACAGGATAAATGAATAATAATGACAATAATAACACATGG
>DATBGR010000279.1:0-20340 GCA_036557905.1 Nitrososphaeraceae archaeon
CCCTGACGCGAATACAAGGGAGAAAATTCTTCAAATACATACTAAAGGTAAACCTTTAGGACAAGGTATAGATTTTAGAAAGATATCAGAAATAACAGAAGGATTTAGCGGTGCAGATATAACAGGGGTAGCTAATACTGCCATTTCGATATTACTACATGAATACCTTCAGAAGTACACTACTCCGGAAGAAGCGGCTAAACATACTTCAGATGCGCTTATTTCAATGCGACATTTTGAGGATGCAGTTAAAAAGATGAAGATACAAAGGGAAAGAAGACCCGAGGAACGAGTAACAACTTTATCACGCTATGGGTAAGCAGATTTGTAGGCAAAATCTAAAATGATAAGAATATAATGTGATGCAGATAGATGATTACAGGAAATTTGTAGTGTGGCATATTTTGGCACCCCTATCTTATCAATATTAGAAAATATTCTGCGGATAGGACGTCTAATATAATCAGGAATTGGCTTGATAGATGCAGTCAGCTAACAATTGAATTTCAATTCATAATTATATGATTAAATATAATATTAATTCTGCAATGGGAAATGGTTATCTGCCATTAAGTTTTAAAACTAAAAACAGAAAATGCGCACTTGCACAACAGGTTGGCTAAAGCATAGGTAAATGACTTACTTTATCCGTACTTCAAAGCAGGCTATATCGGACAATAAGTCAGATCCTTTGTAATTGTATCGGCTAGTATCAAGAGCATTCACATATCTGTTAGAAGACACCTGCCTAAACCGTTGGACTACTCATGTGAATATTTGTATGTAAAATTATGCTATGATCTAGCAATATATCTGCGAGGTATAACCCAGAGACTTTTATTAGATCTTTCTACGAATGGTTTGGGTATATCGCAGCTAGATCTAATAGCCCCTATATCCTAGACTTTTTAATCGTTTATTTGACAAAACAGAAAGAGCATTACCAGCCAACACAACAAGCGACTACTATGTCAGATTCAGGGCCGCGGCCAGATATTGCTTACCTGTGAATGACTAAAGGAAGGTTAGTATAAGTGTGTGTCTATTACTAAATACATGGAACACATTAATGCCCAAGATTTGGATTGAACTAGACGTTATATCACCGTATGATAACTACCAGATTATAGCACATAGGCTCGATAGTGGGGCAATAGGTGTACTCAAAGATGGCGCGTTAATTAATGCAGAACGGACTCTAGATGTATATGATTATGGTGGTACGAATTATTCAGATATCTATGGTGATGGTGAAGTAGAGATTGACGATAAGGACTTTGTACCAATTGATGATTTGCCGGTATTTGAAAACTAGACAAATCAATCAATCCTGCTACCTCTAAATACTTTGTTAGTTACTCTAGAGTGAAAACACGAACCCTTCACAAGTCCTCGGACATATTTCAGGTTGTTTTTGCTGGCTGGTTCACTCCATCACAATTAGCTGGCAAAACAACTTCATCTAAGACTGGTTATAATATATTGCATTCAAAGGTAGCTAAGGTCATGATTATACGACATTGCATTTATTCCCGTCATCTAACTAGGTATTATCTAAAATAGTTGGATTCAGATAGATAAGACGCTGATGATCTATCTAGTGGCCATTGTAATTATCTAAATTAGGAGGATAAACTGGTCATTGCCAAGCTAAATAATAATTATCCAGGTAAGTCATGGTAGTCTTTTATGAATCGCGTTATCTTCCTTCATTGTTTGGCCAGGTAGCTTTTACGATTCTTCAATTTTAATAAGTGAGTGACCTTAGTAACAGAAGCCATTTTTGTAGTTTACATAGACCTGTTAAGCAAGTAGCAAAAGACCAAAACAGATTTGTCAGAAGTGAGTCTAGAAGATAATCGGTTTCTTGTTATTATAAATTTATCCGAAATTATACTGTATAGTACTTACGAGCAAAGATAAGAGTGTCAAGCTTTCGTGGCTATTTTTTCTATTTCCTTTTTTATTTCAGCGATACTATCGAAAGTTTCTTTTTCTAATTTATTAATGCGTGTCAGTGTGTCTTTTTCAAACTCTTTGATAAGAGATAGGACAAGATCTACTCTTACAACTGATTCTTTATCCATACTTTTTCAAATATTAATATCATAATTTATTATTATGCAGTTCGTTTTTGAAGGCTATGTAAAGTTAACGAAAAAGCTATATGATTGTTTCTCGTTTTTTAAGAAATACTTCAAAGGCTTTGTCCAAATTTGTTACAAGAAGCCACACTGCTATAAGAGATTGGATTCAAAAGTATAATCCTCAGAGGTTGTATTATAATAATAACAATTATTTAAACGCCTGAGTATTTATTTAATTATATAATCATATTATGGGTTCACAGTGGAAAGCACTGTCAGATGACAACAGAAGAGGAATTTTGCTACTGTTAAAGAACAGGGTTATGACTCCTACTCGAATATCTGAGCACTTTAACTTTACTTTACCAGCTCTATCGTGTCATTTACACATATTAAAAGATGCAAATTTGATAACTCAAAAGAAGGAAGGAAAGAACAGATTTTATTCGATTGATAGTAAGGGAGCATTAGAGATGATGGAGTTTTTGAAGACATGTATAACTTCAAGCTAAGCTCACTCAAGGAATATATAGAAGACAAAGAAAGAAAGGGAAATTATAGTCTGTAGATAGTTGAGCCTATACCAATTAACATTAATTCGCTGACACTTTTCTAATGTTTTGAGTTCAAATAGTCGAGTTCGTTGTTAGCGAACTTTTGTTAACTGGTGGTATACATGGTTAGAGGGAACAGAATAGAATAGTAGTGTACCTGGTATTAGTCAACTAAATTCGAAACCATGGTGTCAAAAGAGAGGGATTCATTATGGTCTATTCTTCAGTTCCAGACAGCACATCATAGGATATTCAATGCAGGTTGTATCTACTTCGAATTCATTATATAATGTTGGTCACAGCAGAAATCATGGTAGCCATCCGACTTTCGACACTCAATGCTATCTTTCACCTAATTATGATTCCGTCTGTATTCAAGTAGAATATCTTAGGAATATAATACTAAATGAGTCAGAGAAACTTTATAATCAAAAGATTGAAGAACTTAAAAATCAGACTATTTGCGAAGCCGCTGCATATGAGAACAACGAAATAACTGATGTAACTGACGAAAAGCAAAGCATAAAAGGATTACCACTATTAGGATTTGCAGGATCTTAATGATTAACGGTGCTTACAGGATTATGTATTCATATGACGCTCGAGTAATGAACGAATTAAGTATCAAAAATGAGTAATTACTAGGTTCTCCCTAATCTCACAGAATTCACAATTAGCAGCTCACTTGTCGGCTATTTGATATGATATCTCAGTTCAGACCTGTGCCAGGACAAATAATCCTTTTTAAGCTTTGGTAGGAGTCGAGAATTATGATATGTTTACACTATAATCCGCTCATTATGAGCGGATGCATTATGATTGAACACACCGATTATTGTCAATATATAAAACCTATTTGACTTCACGAGAAGTATTAAGGGGCTCAATTTGGTCGACTAATGCGATCATGATTCTTCTATCTTAGCCTATTACATCCATGCCCAACTTGAACTAAAATATAGTATCTTATAACAAGAAATAATACAAATGCTAATGCTATTGGCATATAACCAAAGCGATTCCAGCGACTACGCCTATTGTCAGACCAGATAATGCAAGAGCAAGAAAATAAATTATCTCAATAATAAAATTTTATCAGTTAGGTAATACAAGGTAAATGGCGATGGCAAGTTATATGTTATGGATTATATAATAATGTAAGAGACATATGTAACTATAAGTGTTTGTTATTTAACTCTAAATTGAATGTCATGGTGTCTACTTTTGTGTAACATTATTTTCAGCTAATATCGTGACTTTATGATCTTTAGCTATTTTCCTTGACAGAGACTTTTGGCGGCGATAAAATTCAACTGCATATACTTGCTTGCACTTGGCATTGTGGCGCGCATAATCTGGACATGACCAAACTCATCCAGATTTGGTTGCAGTGATGGTAGGCATATGACGGATCTACATATATAACTTTAAAATATTGTCATGACTGCGCTTCCATCGAAACAACAGCCGAGCCAACATCAGGCTAACCTATTCCATCCTAACTTCATTTGCTGGTCTGATTGTTTCTCGCTTACTCGCTCTGTGTCTATAATCGTGCAGTACAAACTGCAATATTTCTACCCCCTGCGGCGTTGTCTTTGCTATTCACATATTATTTTTAGCTGGTCAACTTATTTTTCTCTTATCGTAGGAATAAGCGACTCTGAGGACAAGTCTGGAAGAGATATGAGCAAAGCCTTCATTTTATTATATATACTTAAAAGATCCAAACCCTTTGCCGTAGTTTTAAAAGTTCTTTGACGTCATAAATATTCTATCAAACCATATTGAATCAGAAATGACATATATTTTTTGAATATGGAATGGGTAATATTTGCTTTGCTTAAGATTTCAATTTGCCTTACTTCACTACCATTGGAAATGTCTAAAATATATTCAATTATATCATTTCTATTTCTATAAGAATAATGCATACAAATCACAATAGTGCTGTACTGACTATACTATTTATCACTTCTATTGCTAAATAGTCCATGCTAACGATTAGTTGTTATAATGCTCAGGATATTGTCAACCTGGAATCTAAAGCGTATGTCATGTAAGGCATTTTATCTGCTGGTAGACCATCAATAAATGACACTGATGGCACTGATGACAGGTTTGGAACCACCCCTTGTCCTACCATATGAGGTTCCGCATATTCGACTAAGGGACTTTTTTTGAAATGTTCCACAATATCCAATAATCCTTCCGAATCACTGGTTTCAAACAGCAATTTTTAGAAAATATGAAAATGACTACTTCCTACTTAGCTTCTAAACTAATCGGCAAGTATAAAAAATATTGCGATTATCCTTCTACCAAGCCTACTGCTTTAGTGACTTCTGCCACATTCTTATATTCTTTTTCTTCTATTTGTTGTAATACTGACAATACCTCATTACTCTCAGGCATAGTTGTTCGCTTAAGTTCTGTGTGTTGAATTATCTTCGATTTATCTGTTGGATAGTCTAAATCCTTTAGAACACGCGCTATAGCTGCAGTATATGGAAAATCATATATGGTTTTATCTCTTGCTTCTCCAGATATTGTATGTTGTTTTCGAATAACTCTTTGAGTCTGTTCTTCGTTAAATTCGGTAGGGATTTGATCTTTTTGTTGAATGGAATTATTAGCATTATTATTCGCATTTGCATTATCATTTGATTGAGTAGCCATTATTTTTAAAAGGATCAATATTGTTTTTTAATATTACATACACTAACATAGTGCTACATACAAGCCCCTCTTATCCTCTGCATTCCAGCAAGAGACCACAAGGTTGTTGCGCCTATTCATATAAGCAAAATGTTTGGACTTTTAACGAGTTCTCCACATTTATAAAGTCATATAAATATTGATTTGTTCCACTAAATCATTTTATAAAAATTTATAGCTGAGTTTAGTCCTATCATTATGAAAGAGCACGTTATTTTGGCGCGCTTCATGATAGTAATGCATATTTTTATTATCTTAGCCCGATATCAGCATATACATTTGATCTCTCCAGCAATGTTTTTAGTATGATACTTTTCATAACGTAAATAGAAGACGCTCTTTCAGAAATGACTAAATCAGACTTTGCAAAAGTCCAAAGTTATATGCCACTATAAAATAGTAGTGATTGTTACTTCTCTTAAAGGCGCGCCTTTCATGATATCTGTGTACTTTTTACTTCCATAATCCAGTCGCATTAGGTCACCATAGTTTTTACAATGCCCTTTTTTATTCATATATCTGTCAAGATAAATTTGATTGTTATTACGTCTTTCTCTATTATGAATTCACTTTATGGATTATGAAATGATGTAAGAGGTTTATGCAATCATAAGTGTTGTTGCTTAATTGTAAATAGAATGTCAAGGCGTATCCTATTTCCATATACATTAATCATAACTAATATCATAGCGTTGTGAATCTAAACTATTTTCCTTGACAGAGACGTGTATGATAAGTCCATAGACGTTTCCAAGAGATTATGAAAGCAATACTCGTCTTATACCTTGAATAACATACTGGATTGCAATTGCTGCAAGAAAAATTGCAAGCACTCTTGCAATTACAATTAATCCTCGTCTCCCTAGTATATGATTTATTCTATCTTTTGAGCGTAAAATGATATAAGTAGCTACAAGAGCTAGGCTATAGCGACAAATGTGCACAAGTAGCCATAGGTTTGTAATGATATTATCACAGATGTGATTGCACCTGGGCCGGTAAGTAGAGGAAATGCCAAGGTGACAAATCCAATATCAGTAGAATCTGTACTCACAAATCTCCACATTCCATAGGTTAGCAGCTCCATTGATATTATAAATAGTAATATTCTTCCTGCAATCATAAAGCTGAAGATTTCGACACCAAACAGAGACAGTAACTGAGTACCGACTAATCCAAATGTAATCAATAATGCAGCAGCAGTAATTATAATATTCTTTGATACAACTTTTCTTCAAATACATTCATATTTTGTGTCATGGAAATAAACAGTGTAATGCTTCCAATAGGATTTATAACTATAAATAATGATATTGAAGACTTTAATAGATCGTTACCAAACGTACTTGATGTATTAAATAGTGTCTTAAATTCTGCAATCAATTTGATAAAGATGCTAGAATATAATACTGTTACAAAACTATTCCACGATTTAAATTGTTGGGCATAAAAGGCAAGTGTTACTAATATGGCTACTGGGAGTATGCATAAGAAAGTAACTATGATTTTATTTCTTCCCTTCATTCTGACTTGATAGAGAGATATTAAAAATATATAATTGGCTATGTAAAAACAATGTATTGCACACAGTCAGAACTTTTGGGATTGGTGTTTTATATTGCTTACAATAAGACAGTACAATAAACTAAGAGAATGAGGCAAACTCTTTTTGCTCCAAGATAATATTGCGTGGAAATGTTACTTCTGGCTTCGTGAGTTATGCTCGTTGTCCTTAGCGATAGTAAAATAGTAATTCTGACAATCAGGTTAGATCATAAAATTGTTCAACTATAACATACTAATTCCATTTCTCACCGTTGGAAGGATTTGGAACTTTTGGAAACAAGTTTTGGCTAAACATGCCATTCTAATTCATGTTCTTTTCTTTCTTTAACATCATCAAAATCTAGGCTACAATAATGGCATTTTAGACATGGCATTACCCTAATAGGATAGTCTATGCTTCTTTGTATGTTCTTAGATTCTTCTAATTCCCCTTCATTCATTCTTCTTGAAGAGGAAGGATAAATAGTATGATATGTTATTGGTTTATTTTTCTCCAAATACTCTTCTTGTGGTTGGTACTGTAATGCTTCCTTATACCGTGCAATTAAATGTCTTAGAGTGTAGCTCCAACCCTGGTTAAGGTCTCCAAGATAATAAGACTCAGCCACAATATGGGTATACGATGTATTGGGATCTGTTTTTGCAAGAAATACTACTTCTTCTTGCCTAATGACATTAGCAGCATCAAAATTGGGTGCACAAAGTGCAAATTCTGTTTCATATACGTTAGACCATAGCTCTATTTTTTGCTTTTGTATTACTTTTTCTTCCCTATAGTCATTAACTAGGCGGCCCAATGATTTTCTATGTGTTATTATTGTCATTATTATTCATTTATCCCTTGAAACTACCAAATGAAAGTCAGTACAGATGAAACTACAATCAAACCCGCAGCAAATATCATGAATTTGGGTTATAGTTATTCATTTGTAATATAGACGTCCTGCCTTAATAACCTATGTTTAACTTGTATTATTCATATCCCATAAAACCTGACCCTCTCATTTATTATCATTTTTTCCAGACCAGAGTTACCATTAGCAATAATTGTCATACTATGAAAATTCTATGCCATATTAGTAATTAGAATAGTGATTTCTCATCACTACAGATGAGTAGTGTCAAAAGATGGATCTAAACAATTTGAATCATTACTGGTTCTTCGTAGCAGCCTGGAATCTTCGGGCTAGTTGATATATGTTATTATGACATTGACATTCACAAATTCTTGTTATGTTTGAACCATGAATTGTTTCTGTTAGATTGTCTTCACATAAGCTATGTTCAGTTTGCACGCACTTTTCTGATTTATATCAGACCAATTAGGCCAATTACGTCTATATTCATTATAAGTGTAGGTCAAAAGCGTTTAATGAAAATATTGTGAAAAAGTAATAAATGATTTATTCTTACTATTAGGAAAGTATTCTCCGGTCATGTTTTTATCTTCTTCTTCTATTTCACAAGATATGGCTCGCGGAGTAGTATGGTATCACTTCCAAGTCTTCGAGAAAATACTCCTTAACTTCGAAATCCAGATAATCACGAGTACTGCCCATTTCTTCCAATTTTTACTATTATATTTCTCGTTTTCATAGTTTAAATTACATTAAGTTATTGCACGTCATAAAACGTTAGGAAAATAACATCACTAGTCCTTAAACTAACTCTCTATATTTGTAATTATTTTACTTCTTTTTTACATTAAGATACTCCTTACAGCAATCATCTGAACAAAATAACATAACTCCCCTATGAATGCTTGAATATCTTATCCCTTCAGTTAATTCGTTAAATTCTTTACCACATGACTTGCAAGATATGTACATTTTAAATTATTTATTTTTAGGACTATCTTATTATAAAGTATTTTGTATAATGCTGGGCTTACATATACAATATGTGGAATTAATATAATCAAAAACAAAACGAGCTAAGATATATTCCATGTTTATCGATATAGGCAAATTATATTAGGACAAGAAGCACAGACGGCTAGAAATGAGGAACGATAGAGGTAGTGGTTATGGGCATGACGGAGGCAGGAGGTAGGGTGGAGGTGGCAATAAAGGTTTCGACAGAGGTTCTCCCACTGCAAAACCAGTTGAGGTAGGCAAGGAATACGACATAAGGATTACGGAAACAGGTAGTAGAGGCGATGGTACCGCTAGAATACAAGGATTTGTAGTCTTTGTTAAGAACGGAAAAATAGGGCATGATACAGTAAAGGTTAAGGTAAACTCAGTAGGAGATCGATTTGCTACTGCAGAAACAGATGTAGCAACTGCTGCTACTCCGAGTAGTCCTTTGGAATAGTGATACGATATTATAAACTGCTTCTCATGGGGCTTATCTGGTCATTACGAAGTTGTAATAATACTTACATTAGAACTTTATCAGCTGTTTATTGCATCCAATATTTTACTACTATTTTTTGTTGACTAAAATCTAATGAATTGTAATTTGGATCAGTTCAATTAAGGCTGCCAAATAAGTCAGTAGCAGATTAACATCTACTATTTGATTATGTGATTGGGATTGAATTTAGTTTTACTTAAATCTCGGCGTGTATCAAACCAATTTGACGATGTCGATTTACAGCTTTGTATCAAGTCGAAAACTCCAAATTTTCTCAGATATTAGATAGAAATGTAACAGGCTGTATTTCTACAAATGCATCACTGGGTGCTTCGAAGCACTAAAACTGAAACACTTTGATGTAATGATCGATATTTGTCAAGTGAATCATTCCTTTGCATATGTTTTGCTTTCCTATCATTCATGGCATTTTTCTTATCCACTTTATTTGGATAAACAGTACCAAGTGTTGTTAAATCGCTATCTTCTTCAACGTCCAATAGGAATATCTCCTTTTCCAACTTTTGTATATCGCAATCCAGTAATCTCAGTATTTCTTTTACAAGCTTCCAAAGTTCGACTTTGTAGACATCAATATTCAGATCTTGATAATTTGTGGAATATCCCTTATATCCATCATCTTGCTGACCGGTCTTGTAGTATGTGATTAAATTACCGG
Organism: Nitrososphaeraceae archaeon; assembly: GCA_036557905.1. GTDB lineage: Archaea > Thermoproteota > Nitrososphaeria > Nitrososphaerales > Nitrososphaeraceae > JARBAU01. The sequence goes on from DATBGR010000279.1 coordinate 9,963, forward strand.
ATTCTTTGTTTAGTGGCTTACCTATTTTATATTGTGGAGTATAGGATTGGTAATTATCAGGGTCTTTTTTCAAAATAATTGAATATGCCAGGAGAGCCGGATCAACTTCTGCTTCCTCTAATTGTCTGAAAGCCTTTAGTATATTCACAGTTAACTCATTTTTATTTTTATTATTATTATAGTCACTAATTAGCCCGATGAATACCTGCTTGAAAAATGGAGGCCTATCTCTTTTCTTACCCTCCATCCCCTTTATGACTACGTTACCATCTGCAAGAATACCTATGTAATGTTTTTTGCTAAGCAATATACTCCTAACAAATGTATTCTGATGATCTACATCTATTCCCAGATTACCTTTGCAACTAGCAGTAAATGCATCAGCTAAATGAGGATCTTGCCGTCCGTCATATGTACTAGATACAAAGATTGAATCTGTGTCCCCGTATACTATATTCATTTGAAATTGGTCATAGGCAAGCTGCTTCATTTCTAATAATTTTAGTCTTGCAAACGCTGTCACAAGTTCGGCTACTCTATAATCCTGAAATGCGAATTTGCCATCTGAACCAAACAGGCCATAAATGGAATTCATCATAACCTTAAGAGCCTGTGACATTGGTTCATTTCCTCTCTGGCGATAGTATTCACGCTGATCCTTGAATTTGAGGAGAACTTCTGGAATAGCACCCTTATTTTTAATACATATCCAGTAACTTTCTTTACGTTTCTCCTTTTCGTATATTGGTTGTGATTTTATCTTGCTTTTTAAGAGGTAGTTAATGTCATCCATAATTGATTGTGAAACTCTTGCAGCTGTTTTATCTTTGCAGCAATCACAACAAACAGTCTCAAGCGAAAGATTATGAAGAATCATCATTGCTGGATATAATCCTTTGATGTCGAAAATTTCTACTGTGGTAGTATAGGATTTTGGTTCTGGTTCAAGAACTAGTGCACCAGAATATTTTCTCTTCTCTAATCCGATCATGGACGGTCTTCGACATTCTCCACTCTGAATCATCCTGTAAATGATAGATTCCCATGCCTTACCAACTCCGGCATGACAAATCTGCCTGAAGTCAAGTCCTGCAATATTAGCAATACATCTGAATATGTTAAGGATTTCATAGTGGTTTCGTTCTATAAGTTTGATAACCAGCTCAGCATCTCTCAAGACGTATCTCTTTTGTTCTTCTATTGGAAACTGCAGAACGTTTCCCCCGCTAATCCTGATGCCAGTCGATTCACTTACATATTTGCCGTATCCCTCTAACATCCCAGTAGCAACTGTATCCAGTTGTAAGTCTCTGTATCTGAATGAGTAAACAGAGTTCTTGACGAAATTATGATGAAATACTTTGTACATATCGATTATTTTCTTGTCTTTAAGGTAAGGGTATGATTTTACTTGTGTGCTCTCTATGTTGTTTTCGGAACCGTCATTTTCATCATACTCATCATCATCTTCACTCCGTTCTTTAGTCACATACACCTCATAAAATCCAACTGGTGATTGAACACCTATGCATTTACAAACCTCATCTAAAACAATAAGGTCAGAATTAGCAAGGTACCAACCTGTAATTATGCCATGGAAGTTTTGTATTTTATGAACAATATAGCGTATGAAGTTAACTTCATCATTACTGAATCTACTATCTTCCAGATGAATTGCTTCCAAAAAGCCAGTATTTGAACAAAAAGCTGCTGCAAATATTTGCGTTCTCGTTACATCATTAACTTCGTCTGTTATCTGTCTTGTCTCAAAGTCTATAGATAATATTCTGATATTATCGGAGCAGAAATCATATTTTATTGAGATCATAAAGAAACATCTCCTATCTCCAATGAACTTGATGGTAGTAGATGATGGAAACCTTTGGAACTGCATTTGTGCCAGAAACTTTGAATCACATGATCCTTACAAGCCTTACCATCCTTACTTTTATCACAAATAGTGATGCGTAAATAGTATGATTTTTGATTTGGCTCTTTACATTGGTAAGGATGGTAAGCATGATAAGGATGGTATAACCTAAAAATACTGGACATAGTTTGTATCCCCTAACCTAAAGATTTGACTGCCCAATGCTCTCATCATTGCTGCCATCACTATTCGGTGTGCTGGTATCTGCACTTAGATCAGTGATTCGTATTACCGAATTGTTCTTTTTTCTTCCATTTTTGCCAATGGTATCTTTGTATCTCTCAATTTTGTAGCCATAACTATCTTCAATGACACTTGATAGATTCATAAGCTCCTCTGAAAGTGATTGCGGAGTCTTTCCCCAAGCAAATTTTGTGCCATATCCATAAATATCAATTCCCATGTCATTTGCTGTTTCTCTTACCTTTGCCAAGAGCTGTGGAAGGGTATATTCAATTGTGTTTTTAGTGAGTAATTCCTCCTGACAAATGGAGCATACAATCTCTGCAAGTGCGTTAAAATTAATTGCATCCCTACTCTGGTTTTTCAGATTCTTGCTATATGCATCTAAAAATTCCATTGGGTTGTAACCCATGGCTCTTGCTGCTGCCTCACCCCAAAATGAAAAATCTGCCATTCTCTCAAGTTTTCCATCAAGTTCACCAGTTTGCTGCAATTGATCTTTGATTTGCATACTCACTGCAAGAATGTCGAATATATACCCAAGTAATTTTGGTAGTATACCATCAAATTCTGCCAGTATCTTTTCTTCAAGCTTGCGATTTTGCTTCACTAGCTTTGGATGCTTTATAGAAATAGAACGCTCAAGGGCGTCATCCTCAGTAAGTGATGCACCTATACTAGAAAGGGCAAAACATCGCTTGAATTTGAGATATGTTTCTTCTGCAGTTGTGTACAGAGTTCGCATGCTAAATCCAGCACCAGTAGTGGCTGCACAGATATCATTTGAAAGCCATTGTGGAATTTTTCTTACGTTATCATAAGCATTGTAGTAGTTGTGGGCTAGATTAATGACAAAGTCACTTCTCTTTTTATTTAAAATAAATAGCTCAATCTCTGATGGATCTATAATCCTCTTAACTTCTGTTTCTAATATTGATTTTGCAGCACCTTTAACACCCTTGAGTAGCAAGATAACATGTGCAATATCTGGAATGAACAGCGTGATAATATATGATCTGAATAACAACTGGTCCTCTGGGTCCTTGATATTAGTGCATTTATCAATAAACTGCTGCATAATATCTGGCGGATAGTTACGGTCGGGCAATACCTGAGATCTCTGACTGTATCGAGTAAACAGTAATGGTTTTTCAGTTAATTTTGAATTTGGATTTCGCAGCTCTGCTATTGGGTAACCTGTCAGGCTACCATCCTGGAGCAGCCGCCACGTTCCCGTGTCTCTTTCAATTGCAATACAAGACCATCTTTCATTTGTTAGGTCGTAACAAATCACTTCATTTTTCTTAATCCACGCAATACGTAAATGGAGAGTAATAGTTCTTCCTTCGAGTATAGCATCTGTTTTGAGAGTCTCTACTGCTTTTTCTAGTGAATCATTTGATATGACTCGTTTGTTTCTATTGCTTTTGAGTAGACCTCTGAGATGATAAGCAAATTTCTTGCTATCCATGGGAACGACTTCAACATGGTTAACGATATGGATAATAGAATACGGCATGCCAGCTGTATCCTTAAAGAAGATATCGTCGTTCGATTCTGCCAATCTAACCATTTCATTAGCCACGATATCTTCTCTACCTAGAGAAGGATCCCCTGCTGTTGTATTACTAACAATTCTAGTTGCACATACAATAGCAGCATCAGGTCTAATTTCGAGAGCATCATTTAGCTCCGCCAGTATCTCATTAACACGTGACTCATCTTCATTATTGTATTTGGCCAGAATATATCTCAGCTGGGAAATGCCTCGAAGAGGCTTTCCAATCTTACCCTTGTTGTAAGTCTCTGATACAACATCTAACCTACTACTCATCTCTTCATCTTCAGCCTTATTGCATAACCTACCGACTAACATAGTTGCAGTTGATTGAGAAATATGGTTGCAGAATAGATGTCCCGCAAGTCCATATATAAGGTCATTACGTGCATGTTCAACGTACGAATTACTTCTGCTGAGAATAATTTCGATAGCTTTTTCGATGTGTTCCATTGAGAGAGATTTGCTGGCCAGTGGTGTGTCTTGTTGCTGAACTGGTGGATTTGATTCTGAGGGATAGGTGTCCAGAGTAAGAATATTGTCTTCGGTTGGTTCCTTTCTGAGATAGTCGGACATTGCATATATGATCTTCTGGAATATAGTATCGTCTTCATCAATATAGATCTGTTCTGCTGTGCTTACTCGTGTGTAATTCCAGTAAGGATATTTTCGATGTCTGCTGGTTGGAAGATGCATTGTTCCGAGGGATAAATCTGTTTTTATTTCAATCTCTGCACCTAGTTTAAAACTAGCTCGACCCATTGCCTGATGGAAAACTGGTGTTAGGATATAGAAGTGATAACCACATTCCTTGTGGCTTTTAACTACAAATGTAATTCCCTTCAGAATTTCTATTAAATCCTTTAGTACATCATATGCTTGCTTTGTATCTATATCTATACCGTACAGATATAGTTTCTTACCCTTAGAATCTGTCAAGTCAGTTGGACCAAATGTTGTGGCAACATTGAAGAAGAGATGCGACATTTCCTGCAAACGCGATTCCGTCCAGAAATTAACATTTTCATAAATAATCCTGACAGGTTTGCCTTCCGCATACGGAAACTGCTTGAACTCCTGTTCGCTAATCAAATTATCATATACATTAGCCCGTCTGGAATCAGCAAATAGTGGAACTAGTTTCTTAAAGCCAGCTTTATAAAGCTGAATTAAAGTTTGAAGGGGAATTGTTTTACTATTTTTAGAGATATTATTTGCAGTTTCAATAATGTCCTCGCTAATCTTGCTCGATTCACTGCTAATGTTTATATTATCTTTGACATCATTATCAGCTGACAAATTTTCCATTTTTTTCTAGTCACTCCTTTACAAATCTGCTTTCTTTACAACTAGCGATTCGTTAACGATACTACATTTTACGTAATCGCCCTTGGAAATTCTTAGTCTCTCTACAAAGTCCTTGGGGATGACCAAAACGAAAGTTTTCTCCCCATGTATGGCCTGAATTTTTCTTACCTCTGGTTTTTCTGTACTTGATGTATTATAGTACATATCAAACTGTATCCCAATGAGGCAAGTACATTAGAACTAATAGCCAGAGATTAGGCGGCTTTATACTATCTTCGGCTTTATTCACAAATGGATATATGATAACTCCAGTTTTCTATGGCTTTGGAATCATGATCATACAAGCCAAGTAGAGGGGGGGGTGCCATTTCTGATCTGTTTTTCAGCTTGCTGAATTTTTATGTACGCCGTTATCATCTATATCTTTGTTGTCGTCATAATCATGGGATATTACACTAAATTCTGGCAGATTCCAGATATCAGATATATTATCATCCAACCTTTTCATATAATCATATTCGGATAGTGCATTGGTAAGTCGTTCTAGGTTCTTTTTCTTCTGTTCCTGTACGTCAAGGAAACCATCTACACATTCCTGTTCAGCCCTGATAGTGTTTTCAATTTCTGCAGTGCCATCTTCAGTAAGGTCTATGATATACCTCACCAGTTTCTTTGTTGCTTCAGGAAGAAGTTCGGATTTCTCTTTAGAGTATCTTTCCGGTAGCGAGATAGCGCGATTATAGTTTCTCTTTGGATACAACTTTTTAAGTTGATGAATAATATATTCCCAAAATCTTTCATCGCCAACCTGCGCAAGGATAGCATCTATTTCTACTCGCTGCTCTTTTAAGAATTCAATATCTACATTTTTAAACCTGTCATCTATTGCAACCTTCTTTTCCACAGTATCTATTATTCTAGTATTAGTTGCTTTAGCAGTGAGACTGTCCCTGTTTAAATCAAAATATTCGAGTGTTGTATCATCAACACCAATCCAAGGCATGTCCTTCGGAGATAGTGATGCAATATTTATTCCGGTCAAATCGTAGTCTGTCATGATAACAACATTAGCACCAGACTTTTTGGCTGCAGTCATCAGATCCTTACCGTATTCGGTTAGATACCCACGGGTATTTACCATAGCGATACCGTACCTATCGGCATAATCAGTAAGTACCTCTGGGACTCCTTCCTTTTCAATAAACACAATATCTGTGCCGTTCCCTGCAAGCTCATCTATGGCATCAAAACTTACGCTAGTCCATTTACCATCAAAATATAATTCGGCCCTAACACCTGCAATTATTCCCAAGTCTTCTCGCTTAAGCCCAGAATTTTTACAGATTTTGCTTATTAACTGCTTGAAGTAATCTCTGGTTACCACTGCTCTTATTACCCCAGTTTTTACAGCAAGTTCCATTATAGGGAGAAATAGATACCACGCGGTATTCAGAGTCCATCTCTTCTTCTTTGTTGTTCCTGCCGAGTTCGTCGTTGTAGCTGTCAACTTATGGGAAGCCCTCTATGTTCTACAAGAAAATTCTTTAGTAAATCCTCAATCTTGGTTTTTTTACCCCAATTGATATGGTGTTTTTTCACTGAGGAGCGATCGAATGCATCACGAAATTTCCAACCAGCAGCATGGTAAGTTTGAATTCCTGAAGCCATCTTACGTACTGCCTCAATGATTGTCGCAACAAAGGGTTCTGTATCGATTCGGGATTTATCTTGACCATGTGGATCTCGTCTTGGAGTCACCAAATTTGCAATTACAAGACACGGTAATTTCCCCTGATCGTGAAGCAGATAAAATTTATGCTCTTGAAGAACTCCTAGAATGTCTTTTGCCTCATGGTACCCGAATCTTTCGTCGCGCCATAAATATTCGCCTTCAAAAAGATTGCCATTTTCTTTGGGAGAAATAGAATAATTAACAGCACCTATAAATATAGTCTTTGCCTTGTCTGGACGTTTAAATGGAATTGCAAATATTTCGAAAAGGAAGGGATATTGTATTACACCATTGCTAAACTGCCCATCAAGAACTTTGTAGATTGCGTCTTTATTATGGTCTATGTCATAGAGGGTTGCGACCCTTGCCTTAAGTGTATTCATCCTTTGTTTTCTATTTGCTCGATGTGGTAACGATATTTTAGTGGGTGGAGGCAAGGCACTTTTTAATTGATCATAATAATTCTTCATTTTCTTACTTAATTCGTCTTTTGGTAGCGATACCAGGCCCTCTACTGATAATTCATTATCTTTGGTTCTTTTGATATTGGTTCCTTCTCTATATCTACGTAATATGTCATATCCTGTTTTCCATCTTTCTTGTACATTCAAGAGTCGTCTGCTAAACTCTTCAGCCTTGTAGGAATGAATACTATCAGCTTTATTCCATAGTTCTGTAGTGATTGGATGTATAGCTGGAAAGTCTATACTAATTCTAGCTTTGGGTGGCCCCTTACTAATGGCTTCCAATAATCCCTTGGCTATCATTATCTCATTATCTGATTTTTTGTTATTATTTTCAAGATGGGATTCGGTGTTTCCCATGTTATAGCTCGTTTCAAGTGCCCTCCCACTTGAGTTTGAATTTGAATTGTCTGTTATACTAATTTTAAATGAGATATCTGTGGTAAATATAGGATATTTTCTACAGAATTCTTCGATACATAATCTATCCAGAGAATACCTCACTTCATCTATTACGGGTAAAACTAGTTCTACTTCTGTGTCCTTACCTATCGCTCTAAGCCTTCTTTTTTTAATCTGCCTTGCCTCTATTCTCTGATTAACCTTGTCTACTTCTAAGATGTATCTACGTTCCACTTTATTATGCCGAATAATTAGAGGCTGATTCCACTGTTTATCTATAAATTCAGTCCCATCATCACTTGAATGTTGTAACACATATCCAAATGCTAAGATCTGCTTTAATGCATCGCCTAACATCCCGCGACTAACTACATGTACATCCTGTTTTGAACCATAACGACCTTCATAATCAAATATTGCTGCTATGTTGGAATCAGAAAATACCGGAATGTTATTGCTATTTGAATTCCTCACTTTCAAGCGAAAGAGTGTATCATCCTTGAATATTTCAACCATAATAACCGCGTCGTCAGCTCCTTTGCAGAACTCCCATAGGAAATCGGCAGCGTTGTCTAATAATTCTCTAATACATACTAGATACCAATCTCGTTTATTTGAATATCCAGTCCTTAGGATAACTCCGTCCACAGTAACGTAATCCATACTATGTTTTCTAGAGGCTGAAAAGTCTCTAACTATTGGGGGTTTTCGCTTTCTATCATTATTTAGCCTTCTTTTAACCAATGCTCTAGACTTACACGGTGTCTAACGGTTAGACACTTTATATAAACGTTATATATATTAATATCATAAATATCTATACATTCTATTGCCACAGCCAGGTCAAAAGACAGTAACCATAAGTGGAAGGGCCCTTACGCAGTTAGAAGATAATTATAAACTAGAGAAGGCCAAGCAACCCAATCTATCCTTTGCGACATTTGTTTCAGATTCGGCATTAATAGAATTGGAACGTCGTAAAATACTCAGGGATGCTCGGTTCATCTCTCTTGTAGGCTTTGGAGATGATTCAGTTATTCTGAAGGATGTAAGGAAAGATGGTAGGTTAATAGAAGTTCAAATAAGGGATAGAAAGTTGAGATGTATATCGGAAGACAAATTAGACTGCATCCACGTAGGGTTTGCTCTGGCCCTACCAGAGATCAGGAAGATATTAAATAAATAAATAAATAAATAAAAACAGGTAGATAAGTGGCATGCTTACTTTAGAAGAGTTGCGCATTAATACTCAGTAAACATAAATATTGATATTATGATAGGCTTGAAGTGGTGACATTTTTCTTTAACATCTCAATTTCATTTGTGAGTTTTATCACTTGATCGGATAAGGCTGCTATTGCATCAGTGTTTGATGAATTACCTTGAGTCAGAATGGAAATTCTTTCTTCCTTTTCATACAACTGAGATTTATTACTAGTCTCAGTCTTTCTTCTTTCTTCTTCAATTTTCTTAATTTGGTTTTGAAGCTTGCTTTCATTACTTATTGTAAGTACCGGAATTGCTTTCAAATAGTCATCCAATAGTTCTCTTTCTGTAGCTCTATAGTATGAGTCAGAGATACCTACTGAGTGTCCCATCAATTTTTCTATGTTTATAGGCTTCATCCCAGCAATTTCACATTGAGTTTTGTACCACTTTCTAAAACCATGGTCAGTCTGAAATTCATGGCGTCTCCTGCCTGGTTCTAGTTCGGTTCTGACACCTTGAGCCCACAGGGCTCGTTCTACTAACCTTCTTATTCCTACAGATTGTAATTTAATTGGCTCGTTAATCTTTCCTTTTTCGTCCTTGTTTGGGAGTTTAGCGGCATTCCACAGGTCTCGCATAACCCAACTGTCATTTCTAACATATTCCCCACAAGTCCCTCTATATTTCATCCAAGACTCTAAGGATAGGTAAGCCTCTGGAGTTATGAATGTGATATATTCATCATCTTCGCCAGAGTATACGTTAATTTTTGCAGCAATTGTTTTGCCCTCTCGGGCTACTGGAAATATGTGACTCCACTTTAAATGGTCCCAGGCTCCTACTCTTATACCAGAAGAGATCATGGTATATACTATTGGCTTGATTCTTCTGTCAGGATATTCTATAACTTTCTGAATTTCTTCTACAGTAGGAGCCCTGTCATCTGCATATCTCTTTCCTTTTGGAATGCCTCTGGTAATTTTCTTCCATTGAATAATTATATCTGTCACCTCACAGAACATCTTGATTGTTTTAACATAATTACGCAGCGTACTTGCTGTGATTTCCTTTTTTTCTACCCTCTCCTTCTGAGAGTATAAGAATTTGAGGATATTGCTAAAGGCCCAGTTAGAATCTTTTCTTGCCCGATAAGCAAATGAATTACAACGCTTATCCATAGTTTCACCTTTGCAATAACTAATGGAATCAAAGAATCTGCGCAACCGCCTAAAATACGACTCTTTAGTATAAGGCGATCTTATAGCATATACAAATATACTGTAAGGATCTGTGAACCCCTCTTCCTCTTCAACCTGATGATTATAATAATCTATCAACTCTTGTTTGCACTTTCTTGTTCTCACGAGTCCCTTTTGAGAACTAATATCAGTGCGGGTTCGGTGGGATTCGGACCCACGACATTATAACCCAAAAATAAAGCTACCCTGATCAGATTTGATATGCTTTGATTTTATGACTGGTTAAGAGCCAGACGCTCTACCTGGCTGAGCTACGAACCCAATAAAAAACATGGAGAAGGACAGAGATATTTAAACGAAACTAGAAAGATAAAAGAAGAGAGTTATAGACGT
>DATBGR010000280.1:0-9861 GCA_036557905.1 Nitrososphaeraceae archaeon
CACGAGTCCTTATCGGCGATAAAAGGATTAACCAGATCTGATGTCTCTTTTGCGCTAACAGAATTATTAAAAGTGATAGATAATGACAAAATCAGTAAGACTGTTGAAATAGCTAATAATTTGTTTTTCAATTTGACTGAAGATAATATATTTATTAGTAAATTTATAGAGTTGTTGCGTTTCTACTGAGACATGAAATTCTTACAATCAGACTATAGAATCTCGTGAGTAATGAATCCCATTTATGTATATGGACATAGTTCCTGAAATCTACCCCACTTAATATTTTATCTTCCAATTCTCATAATTCTAGTACAGTGAAAAATCATCACTTCTCATAAATCAGTGATCTACATGTGAATGACATAATCATGAATTCCTCTACAACTAAAGCGCAAAGGATTTTCTGTTTCCCATTTACATTTGAAAATTCAATCTTTCCTATGGTACTAGCTGAAACGTATGAACAAGTTTGAGTATTCAACATTAGGATCGGCTATCCTAATTATCTTATCCTTTAGTATCCTTCCAAATATCCGTATTGTTAATAATGCTTTTGCAGATTCAGTTCCTTCAGTAGCATTCAACCCCTTCACGGGTAACTCTCAATACTCCTCACAGAGTACCTTGGATGACAGTTGCCAGACTGATGATAATTGTGGCGGGGTAAATGGGGAAGTAATTACTAAGACACTTGATGACATGCTAACCAAAGATATCCTTCCATTATGTGATAATACGCAGCCGGAGTGTCAGGATCTAAAAGCTGAGTTAATGACAGGGGAATCTGCGGAAAATATGAATACATTGCCTGAATCCGAAAATTGTGGTGAACACCAAGAGCATGATGAAAATGGCATGGTAGATGAAAATTGTGAATCTATTACCAACCAAGATACACAGAGTTACTCGACCACTCCTATTCCTGAACAAGAGCTATGTGGGGATTCAGAAGATAATGATGGGAACGGCGAAGTAGATGAAAATTGCGATGCCACGGATAGCGATCTGGATAGAAATAATGCCCACACAGGTGATACTGGCGAAGATTCTAAACCAGTCGGAATATCTGATGAAAAGAAGACCGACAAGTTTGGTATTCAAAAACTTTATCCTACAAAACCAGATGGAGAACAATGGTATATGCGCTCCGACCATCCTGAAAAAGATCCACAATTTCGACCACAAGTAAGTCTATCCAAGAATGATGATGGCTCTTTCAAAGTAACAGACGAAAAAATTAGGATGGGTGTATGGCCATCTACTGGTAACCATCCTGAGAAGATAACAACATATGATGAAAAAGAACTGGAAGAAAAAGGCTATATGGAGTCGCCTAGCGATTGGCGAAATGTGGAAATCACTGGCTACGTAAAGTTCAACAAAGGCGTCGACGATGATAATTTTGCATGGTATGCTAGGGGTGGACTTCATACTGATGGAAAGAACTGTGAAGGGACAGCCTACAAAGGGCAACTCTACTACTCGGGAAAAACTAGATTTGCAAAAGAACAGTGGTTTGTAAGTTATGTATTTTCACCGTACGAAAAATCGATGGACTCACTTGAGGGAAAATGGGTAGGATTTAAGACGGTAATGTATAATTTCCATAAAGACGGCGGACTTGCAGTTAAGCTAGAAATCTGGTTAGACGAATCCAATAATGGGAACTGGAAGAAGGTGTACGATTATGTTGATGATGGCGGTTGGGGAAATGAAGGAGATGAGTGTGGTGGAAGACCTGACCAGATAATCTCATGGGGAGGACCGTTAGCGGTATTTAGATGGGATAATGCGTTTGATGTAGACATAAAAGATTTTAGTGTGAGGGAAATTCAGCCAGATACATAAGAGTTATTCTGGTTGACGACAAATTATGAAAGCCGATCTACATAGATAATTTGCATTATATTTTTTATTAAGTAGTATAAAGACAAAGAACAATTAAGACAATAGTAACCTGCTTTATTTCTTTGATCCTTATCCTGTCGTTGCCTGAAATTATATTTATTTCAGAGGCTCAAAATAGTATATCCGAGCAGGTGACAAAACTTATCCATGAAGGAAACTATTTCTACACCCAAAATGAGTATGAAAAAGCCCTAGATGCCTTTCAAAAGGTTTTGGCAATTGACTCAAATAATACTTATGCATTAGACAGAGTTGGATTGTTGCTCTTCAACAACGGAGATGAGGAAGAAGCGATAAGGTATTTTGACAGATCGTTAGGAATTGCACCTCGTAATATTGTGACTTTGAATAATAAAGGTTTGGCAACAGGTGTCATGGGAAATGACTCTGGAGCGATAGATAATTTTGATCGTGCCTTATCCATTGACCCGGACAATACTGATTCCCTTATTAACAAGGCAGCGGCTATAGGTCATCTACAAAAATATGAAGACGCTTTTGTGCTTCTTAATAAAGCATTATCGATTAGTCCTAATGATACAGAATCTCTGAGCGTTAGGGCAATTATGTCTTATGAAATAGGAAACAAGGAAAATGCAAAAACTGACGTAGATAGAGTTTTACAAATAGACCCAAATGACACCTACGCAATGGAACTAAGTATGAGACTAGACCTGCCTAGACACAGGTGACCTAACCATTCCAAAGCGAAAAGTAAAGGAAGAAAAACCTCGTCGAAAACTGACTAAAACTCACATCATCATACCTCCAATCATTGTTGGAGTGGCTACTCTTGGAGGTTTTCTCATCATGCATTTCCTTCCTGCGCCATCACCTATCAATATCTGTCTTAAAGCACACAATGTAGATAGTTTCAACTTGCATCCGAGACTTCGCCTTGAGGTCGATGGAAGGAAAAAGTTGCTTCCTGCTGGAGTTGGCCTACAAAATAAAAATGGCAATGAATGTCTACATGTAATACACACGGATCAGTTAGGAGATACCTTACATGTTCAATTTGTAAGACCGATAAGACTTACCATGGAGGATTTTATGAAGATCTACTCTCAAAATAATAATACAATAACAGTCGCTGATAACTCCTCAGGCAAGGTTAAGTACGAAAACCTTACATTGAGTAATTATTTTATCAATTACTCCTATTTTTCAGAGACTGGATTTAGGCAGATTACAAACCTTACGCAATCACCGCCATTTACTGATACCTTCCTTGGTAAGATCGACATTCGTTCTAAATAGACAGTAACTTAGTTCTGGTAATAATATGTTTATTTTCTGATTTTTTAATTTGTTTAATAGTCTAGGGCTTCCAATAGGTTCTTATGCAAAAATATTAGAACGGGAGTTCTGGTTACTCTTGTTATTAAGCTAAAAGCGACACGACAACATTCTCTGCAAAAAGTATGTCTTTCCAACATAGTCTTGAATTAATTGATTTACATCCTCGGAAGCGCATTTGAGCTGGGCCATATCTAATATAGTTTGTCTGCTTTAATAACATCATGAGATCTGCATCTTTTTATTAATCCCAAGATCTTATGTGGGATGCGAGAGCTTATAGATATGATGATCTATCGGCTTTAAGTTCAACATCTGTCTGCCGAACTTTGTTGAATATATGTTTTCCAAAGATGGCGGCAAGAAAAATTGAGGTCTCCGTTAGCACTACAGCTCCACTTGGCGGGATATTCATAATATAAGAAATAATTATGCCGACAATGACCGAACTAACAGAAACGCCGCACGAAATTAAGGCCGTCTTCTTGAAACCTTTACCCATTGTTATTGCAGTTATGTTTGGCAGTACAATAAGAGAGGATATGAGTAATACTCCCACCAGCCTTATCGATGCGATTACTGTTACACTAGCCACGACAATAAAAATATAGTTTATTTCCTTTACCCCAAGACTACTAACCGAAGCCTGTTCCTCATCGAAAGTAACGTATGTTAGTCTCCTATAATTCAGAGACATTATTGTAATTACCAGGCTACCCACAATTAAAATTATGATCAAATCCTGAACACCAACAAGAAGTATACTCCCAAAGAGGAAACTATACAAGTCAAGTGTAAACCCTCCAGAAAGACTGATTAGGACAATGCCTATAGCCAGACCAGCAGAGAGCAATACTGCAACTGCAGAGTCAGCCGGTATTTTTGCAAATTCCTGCAGCTTTGTCATCCCCAATGCTGCTAGTACTGAAAAAATAAATGCCGTCCATAACGGATACACACCTGTAAATAATCCAATTGCAATTCCACCGAATGCAACATGGGACATCGCGTCGCCAAATAATGAATGACGTTTAAGTACCAAGAATAGACCAATAATTGAACAAATAATTGCAATTACAACGCCAGAAATTAATGCGCGCTGCATAAAACCTAACGTGAGGATTTCAAATACCATGAGAATCTATATTCTTCTTGTCATCAGTAGTAGTATTGTTCATCTCAAAGTGAGAGTGCATGTGTGCTTGCATACTTGATTCAAGATATGCTGACATCATTAATTTTTCGTTACCGAAGAATTCTAATACGTTACCGTGGAAGAAAAGCTTCTTATTAATACATGCTACTTTGTCTGCTAATGTTTTTATAGCGTCTAGATCATGAGATGACCATACAATAGTCATCTTTCTTTTCTTGTTCAAGTCTGTTAGTATGGAATAAAATTTGTTTTCTGATTCAATGTCAACTGCTGTGGTAGGTTCATCAAGAATTAACAAATCAGGATTACTGACCAAAGATTTTGCGATCAACACTCGCTGCAGCTGGCCGCCAGATAGTTCACCAATTCTCCTATCTTTATAACCAACCAATCCTACATCCTCAATTGCGGACGCTACTTTGCTTTTACTAAACTGTCTACCAACTAAGCCGAATGAAACTACTTCCTCAACGGTAACAGGAAATCCCTGTTTGATTGCTCTCTTTTGGGGTATGTATCCAATTCTCTTAAGAAGATTTTTGTTATGTCGTATGTCCTGTCCAAATAGACTTATTGTTCCTTTGTATCCATCAAGTACGCGCAGCATACAACGAAAAAGAGTTGTTTTACCTGCTCCATTGGGACCGACTATTCCTAAGAAATCTCCTTCGTTTACTTTAAAAGAAATATTTTCTAAGGAAAGTGAGGAATCATATCCGAAAGATACATTGTCGACTGACACTATTTCGGTTGGCATTCTAGACCTATTTTCAAATTATCAATGTCTTCGTTCATTTTATCTAGATAGTCGATGCCCACCTTTTGTTCTTCGGCATTGATTCCCTCTATAGGGCTCAGGATCAGGACCTTTCCATTCGGAATTTCCTGAGCTATTACCTCGGCAGAGCGCGGATCGACTAAATCTTCTGAATATATAGTGTTCAATCCCAAATCTCGGGCTAATTGGATAACCTCTTGAAGCCTTTGAGGAAGTACCTCTCCTTCAGGCGTTATACCATGGATACTGTGCTGATTCAAACCATATCTGTTTGCGAAATATGTAAACGCATTATGAAAGGCTATGAAATCTTTCTTATTGCAAGTTGCTAGCTCAGTTTTGATATTATTATCCAGATTGTTTAATTCTGCAATAAATTTATTGGCATTAGACTGGTAGTACTGGGAATTGGCAGGATCTATGTTTACTAGCGCGTCTTTAATTTTTTCAACAAGTGCCTCAACCAAAATGGGGTCAAGCCAAACATGGGGGTCATACCCGCCTTCATTTTCAGTATCATTACTCGTGAGTAGACTGATGTCTTGACTTGCATCTATTTTGACTTTTGCATTTATCTTTTCTATCCATCTTTCTAAACCTGCACCGTTATAGATCACCAGGTCAGCGGATTCAGCGCGCTGAATCTGTTCTATGGTTGGTTCAAAATCATGCGGTTCGACCCCTAGAGGTACAAGTGTCGAGACATCTACTTTGTCTGCTCCGACTTTTTTGACAAATTCGTAAATAGGATAAAAAGAGGCTACAACATTAATTTTTGATCCATTGTTATTTCCCAAGTATTGTGTATTAGTTGTTACATTTGATGTATTGTTTTCATTTTGGGCATCGGTGGAATTCGCAGAATATGCACATGTCATGAATATCGACACTACGAAAATGGAAAGTATGGGAACTGCGTATATATTCTCGGCCGACACATTGCATGACAATACTATTAACAATATATAGTTATGTTATTAACTGCTATATAACTAGCGAGACCTAACTTAATAACTTTGCATTGATATAATAGAGTACTCCAAATAAATGACTTTTCTTCAAACAAAGTCCTAATTCATCAATGTTTGGCTAATCGTTGTTCGCAAGAAGTGGAAATTTCAATTTAACATTGATTGCGTAGAGGAGATAATATGAGCAATTTTTTCATAAAGCATTTTTGAATTAATTGAATTTTTTAGATCCTCCAAATTATCATGAATGTAATCTATTTTAGTTTCGTCATTCAATAAATAATTCCTCAATTTAGTATCAAATAATTTTTCAGTATATTGTGCAAGTTCTGATGCACTCTGATAATATACGGGATTATTTATTACAGCTATTGCATAATTCTCATGGGGAAGATTTTTATCATTTATGGTTTCAGAGTTATTATAAAAGTATGTTTTATTTTGTAGACTTGATGCTCTCGTATCAACTCCTTTTGTATAATAAGAATCTATAGAATATAATAAATTAGTAAGACGTAACATCTGAATCGTAGAATTGTTAATATGTTCAGGGTTAACTCGAATTGAAACTGATTCAGCTAATAGATCTTCAATGTCTTTTATAGTTGCATTAGTTCTATCAATCTCACTATTTGTATTAAAACTAGAATTCTGGAGAACAGATAATGAATCTTTTAATGTAGTCGCAATTCTATTGTTTTTTTCTGCTATTTCTTTTTGAATACTCAACCAATATAGATCATTTGCAATGATGCTATGCTTCTTTGCCAGATCGAAATCGTTGTTTAGTATATTTGCGAGTACTAGTTGTAATTCAGTTCTTACTTTATCAACAAATGTTAGAAATTCAGCAGATTCATCAGACTTGAAATTATGACCAAATACTGAATTAGCATTAAGTATAATCGTAGTCGTAATAGACACAATAATAAACGTAATAAGAACAATTTTGGGTCTCATCTTTATTTTGTTTGATGTTATAGGAAAATAAAATTTGTGGTACATTCGTCGAATAAATCATCAATACCGGTTGGGAAACATTCCACTAATCGTTGTCATTCCTATTCGATTTAAACATGCAGGTGCTTCTAAAAAAAGATAGGAATAGTTCCTATTTCTAGGGATATTGATTTTGGATTACGTTATTTGTTGTCTGTGGCGAAACTATATTTGGCGTGTTTGCAATGTTGTTGTTTTGGATCGCAGTTTGTTGTGTCGGACCTATTGCTTGGCTTAAGTCTCCGCCTATTGCAGAGGTTCTTTGATTCTGCATGAGGTTATACGCCTTATTGTCCAAGATTGAATCAGGTGACAGATTAGCTTGTTGCCTGCTGTCTATACGCTGGGTTCCAATGATGCTCTGTTCAGTGTTTGAATGCGTATTATCATCATTCAAGGCCGTATTTCGTGTGTTCATTAGGAGTGTATTGCCTGATGTTATTCCATGCAGTATTCTTTGGCTTTGTGAAATGCTTTGATTTACGTCGGCTGATTGGGTTGTACCATCTTGCCCCGCATTGTCCCTATTTATTATTCTGTTCTCAGCATTCCCTACATTTAATGCATCTGGTGTCAAATGAAGGAATTGGTCTTGACCTATTGTTTGTGGTCCTTTTACTGATTGAGTTGTTTGAGAGTCGCTCGCGGTTTCTTCGTTTTCAGCCAAATTGCTACCAGTTTGAGCGTAAAGGATGCCAACGTCCGGATTAAACGCATGTTCACTGTTTGTTTGCTTTTGGGATAACCCTTGGGTTGTGTTTATATCCTGTACAATTGTTGAGCCTGATCCTCTATAATAGTTTCTCTGAGTGTTGTCTGCTGTCTGAATGAAATCAACGCCACCTATGTTACTGGCATCCTGATTTTGTTCTAGACCCTGGTTTCCATAGAGATGGGTGTGCACATTGTTATTATCACCTATCATTGTCTGACTCTTGTCATTTACGGCTGACTGAAGTAGATTTGAGTCGGGAGTCCTTGTGGAAGTTTGAGTCTGTTTTATGAATTGGTTTTCATGATTGTGCTGTTCCATGTCGAGATTGTCCCCTTTTGCATAATTGAGTTTGGTGTTCAAAGCTCCTTGTGTACTGCTACCATATGAATTTATTACATTCTGTGACTGGTTTATTCCCTGATTTGTAGGCATGATTTGTAGGGTTTCTGAATTTTGACTATTCTTACTATCGAGCACGTTTTGTACCTTGTTAGCCCCGGCTTGGGTATTTTCTGAATTAGGAGAGTTTGTTATATTTTGTAGTTGGCTAATTGACTGTCCCTTGGGTAGAGTTGATGCTGATACGCCAGGTGCTCCACCTTGCTGATTCGCGTGACAGACATGATCGTTTGGCGCACATGGAGTCGAACCGCTTCCTCCGCCCCCACCTGTACTTACCGGAGGACCAGAGCCCATTATTAGCGTTTGATTAACACCTTCGGCCCCTCCTTGTGGAAGTTTATTTTCAGCAAGATTATATGCTACTTGCTCGCTGCTAGAGCCTGTTGAATTGTTAATTATTTGTACTTGTTGCGTAGATTGATCGCCTTTAATTAGCTGTTTAGCAGCGTTTGCAGAATTGAATGGAGAGCTAGACCCAGTAGCAAATAACAATAATGCAATTGTTACTATGGCTGGAACTAGCCCATAAGATCTGTTACTTATCATTGTTGCCTCCACTACGACGTGACCAATAAATAGCTTGTGATACATTCGACGAATGTACTATCATTGGTAATGATCCCCAGACCAGTATCTATTACGATTAGTGTACTAAAAAGCTATGATTGTACCAGTAGATTTAAATTGAAGCATATTTTCTGGAAATGTAGATTAAGATTTGAATAAAGATCAGGTATATTTGACCTTAGTAACTATAAGCCTTGCTACGATGGCTCTTGTCTCTATTAGTGAAGGTATTCAGCTGAATTCCGCCTTTGCTGCCGAAAATGGGGGGATAGACTTTGGAGTTGAAACCATCGCCAGTAACGATTGTACCGCGGCAGGTTCAGCTCAATGTACTAACCTGGCAGTACAGCATGCCTCAATTGAAAGTACCGATGGGCTTCTTCATGATAGGATTTCTCTAAGGAATAAATGCTCTGATAGTACTTGTGATAACAAAGCAGTCTTATCAGGAACGATTTCTGAGAGTGTTGGCAACAGATTAAGGCAAACAACATACAGTGATAATACTTGTGCAAGGGACAGTGCATGTGGAAATGTTGCTGATAATAATGGTGAGATTGTAGATAGTTCTAATAGTAACATAAACAACCAGATAGGTCAATTTAACAGTTGCGAAATAGGATCAACTTGCGATAATAATGCCGAATATTCTGCCAAAGTTCTTAGAAGCGAACAGAGTTCCATAAACGTGCAAATTGGTCAAAATAATCTGTGCAAATTCGGATCGGAGTGTGAAAATAATTATGGCGGCGAAAGCGCGATTTCAAATGAAAATGGGCAGACGTCGAATATCAAAGTTAGTCAAAACAACAGGTGTCTCTTCTCTTCTACTTGCACCAATGCAGCTTCCAAGGATGGCACATCTGGCGATTACAGTATCAATCAAAACAATGTTTGTATATTGAATTCAGAATGTAACAATACTGGAACTAATAACTTCACTGTAGGACTAAACGGAGCAAAGTGTACGAATTCAGGTACAAATACAATAGCAATGTGCTCCGGTGAAGGACCTGCTCGAATTATTAATGTCGGGAATCGTTGGGCTTTCCATTAAGCAATT
>DATBGR010000281.1:0-5855 GCA_036557905.1 Nitrososphaeraceae archaeon
GGAACTGGTGGAGAATCTCACTATGATTTTAATGGACAAAACGAGGGATCTTTATATCAAAATGATAAGGACTTTGGGATTACAAAATTAACTGTCAATAGCAATACCTTGTCAGGACAGTTCATTTCTCATGCCGGAAAGGTATTAGATAATTTCAATATAAACAAATAACATAAAATTGAGCGAATATTCTTCACTATGTTAATTGTGGAAATAGGAACAATTACTGACATTGCGATCAAAACCCAACATCAGACGCAATAGAATTTCCTCCAACAAGCACACTGGTGATCGGTGTTTACGGTAATTCCTAATAGAAAATACATATCATTTAAGATCATACAAATAAAACTTATGGGTAATGCAATTGTAAGAATTATAATGTACGTTATCCTGTCCAAAGGTAACGGCTATATTTTTTAAGTTATTTAAACAATCTAGTACAAATATCTAAATATATAATAATAAATTGAAACGATGTCAGCTGTACTTGGATAAATGTATCAATTAGTTTAAATAAAAACTGTCCATTATAAAATGAACAAGGACAATCGATACTCCTCGTGGGTCTTTTCTGAAAGGCCCCCCAAATTTAATAAATATTACGTAATACGGTCGATTTACACTCTCATACGAGGCTAGAGCTGTATTTATTGTGAACCGTGTTCTTGTGTGTATGTTATTTGTCCCTTTTTTGTCTTTGATAGTTATAGATCGTAAGAAGTGAATCTATTTTTTCATGATAAATCCTGTGTAAAAATAGGCGAAAAACCGTCAATTCACGAGTAAATAGTGGCAGTAATTGGCAGTAAATTAAATAGTTTGGCTACTGCTTATGTAAAAGCGTTCCTATAAATGATACAAAAAGACTATATCTAAACTGAACTATTACGTAGCGTTAACAATTTTGGTATCCACAGGCTTGAATACTTGAATATTATTGTTTTTTCTATCACTAACATATACATTTCCTTCTGAATCCACTGTAAGATGTTCTGGATCTATAAATTGGCCATCACCCGATCCATATGATCCCCATTTTGTAATAAAGTCGCCATTAGTATCAAATTTTTGGACGCGTGGATTTCCACTGCCACTAGGACCTGATTGCGGATCGTTAACATATATGTTATCGAATTTGTCTACAGCTATATGCTCCATCTCAGAAAACTGTCCATGGCCTTTACCTGTAGAACCAAATTTAAGAAGCAGTTTACCATTAGTATCAAATTTTTGTATATGACTATTGCCTAAATCATTTACAATTATGTTACCCTTTGAATCAATAATAAGACTAATGGGCAGATCAAATTGACCATCTCCAGTTCCTTTTGAACCCCAACTCTTAACAAAGTTACCATTAGTATCAAATTTTTGAACTCGATTGTTCTTTGAATCTGCTACATAGAGAAATTTTACATCTTTATCTACAGAAACTTGTCTTGGGTTATCAAATTTTCCCAGTGCACTACTTGGGTGTCCATCTGTATTACCAAATTTGAAAAGGAAATTTCCATCTCCATCAAATTTTTGAATACGATGGTTACCTCTGTCCGCAACCCAAACATTTCCTTGAGAATCAACATCAACACTGTAAGGTACAGTAAATTGACCATCTCCAGTTCCTTTTGAACCCCATTTGAAAAGGAATGTTCCATTTTTGTCAAATACCTGTATACGATTACCATCTCTATCTGATACGTACAGACGTTTTTCTAATGGATCAAAAGCAAGATCGTGGACTCGCTGGAATTGACCATCTCCAGTTCCATGCGATCCCCATTTTCTGACAAATGTATAGCTCTGTTGTACATCTCCTTTTCCTGTAGCCTTTTGAGCTGAGATTGAATAAATAGAACTACCAATAATAGTGGAAACAACCAAAGAAGATATTAGCAAAGTTGTTATGACAAGCATCAAAAATCCGTTTCTGTGCATCACTAGTGATAGGCTTTTTGAGGCCGAATTAGATAAATGATGTGGTACACTTGTCTAAGGATTGAATTGATAATTTCGGTTTTAGAAAATATGAATAATTCTGATATTCAGATTTGCAATCTCATTGAAAATAAAATGAATGAAATCATACTATCAATTAATTAGACTCACTCAATAATAGAAGCCGTTCGAATCGATGGAATAAAAAAATTCTTGAAATTAATGTGGGGACACCTCAAGTATCAAAAAAAGAATTCAAGTTAATGAAGACGGATGTTGGAATAGGTATGTTTTTTTCACAGCTGATTATGTGGTCAATTATAGTCACAACTGCAGGTAGTCTTCATAATCATGGAATAACTGACGTGGAGACATCTGAACAAGCCGCCAAGTCATTAGAACCTGCTATAAAATCGTTCCCATATTCTGGTCAAATAGCCAAAATAATATTTGCTCTTGGTATAGTTGGGACCGGATTATTAGCTGTGCCGGTATTAGCTGGATCTTCAGCTTATGCGTTATCAGATGCATTCGGTTGGAAACAAGGACTATCCAAAAAGTTTAAGCAGGCAAAGGCATTCTATTTGGTAATAGCTGTCTCAACCATAATAGGATTGTGGATAAACTTTTCCAATATCGATCCGATAAAAGCCTTAGTTTATACTGCGGTTATTAATGGGGTCACTGCAGTTCCGATACTTTTTATTATTATGAAGATAGCCAATGACAAAAATATTTTGGGTAAAAGGGTTAACGGAAGGGTGAAAAATACTATTGGTTGGACAACTGTCACTATAATGGCAATAGCTGTCATTATCATGTTTGTAACTTTTTACTACCAATCGGTATAGAGAGGAGCATGATCTCCAAGAAGGTAATAAAAAACTGCCACTTTTAATTGTGCGCTCTCTGCGTTTTCTAGCGATTATGTTGTCTTTTCGATACGCGTTCTTTAACCCATCGGAGTTATTAATTAGTTGCAGCTGACTCTATTTTTCGACTCACTATTCATAAAAATTCTAAAACCTATTCCTTTGTTTTTGACATGATAAAATGAACTATCTCTGCCTAAAAAATTACTAAATTCCATTGCAAGTTTTAAGTTATTATTTTGATGATGCTCTGAAGAGCCTTTCTTTTTCATACAGTCAAGAAATTCATTAATTATTTCTATATTCATATGATTAGGAATATTTAGAATCTTGCCAATCGTTGTAGATAGTTTCATTGGTATCTTAGAATTAACCCATTCTTAACACATATAATTCAAAATCCATCCAAGTATATGAAGCAGTTATATCATTAATTTGATATGTGCACTAATGTTATGAGATTCTCGATTGAAAATTTCGTTTACGGCGCAATTGACGGAACGGTGACGACCTTCGCAGTTGTGGCTGGTGTTGTAGGTGCCTCCTTGCCATCTACTATAATTGTGATATTAGGATTTGCTAATCTGTTCGCTGATGGATTTTCTATGCGGATAAATATTGGTCACGTTAAGAACCGAAGTGTTAGCACAAACCCAAGATCAAGCCCTAGAAATAGGCGGTATGGCTATAGGCTTTATACTTGGTGTATTTTAATAACATGATCAGGTGGGAATGAGGTCTTATGGCAGAGTCTCCAGATAGAAATCCAGACGTAGAGTCAATTACCAACAAGAGCTTGATGTGGATAGATATACAAAAACCAACCCGTCAAAAGTTGATGAAACTTGCCAAATATCCGTTTCACGAACTTAATATCGACGACTGTCTATCAAAGATCCAAATCCCAAAGCTAGATAGTTATGATGACCATGTTTTTGTAATTCTCAACTTTGCTGTTATCGAGAAGGATCGAAATGCAGCACACCCCACTCAACTTGCAATATTTGCTGGTAATGATTATTTAGTAACGGTCCAACAGGAAGAATTAAAACCTCTTAGCGACGCTTTTCAACTTTGTAAGGTTGATGAGAAATATCGAGAATCCTTTATGGGAAATTCATCGGGTTATCTGTTACACAGTATAATAGATCTGCTTGTAGATGACTTACTCCACATACTTATGAAGATTGAAGGAAATATTGATGATATAGAAGATGTTGTATTCGATGAAAGGGTGGGCGCTGCACGAGAATTATCAATTCTCAGAAGGCAGATAACCACGCTTAGAAGATTGCTTTTTCCCCTGAAGCGAACAGTATTAGATCTTAGTAAAGAAATACAGAGATTGACTGAAGAGGATCTTACACTATACTTCGACGATATAAGGGATCATATTGATAAGGTGATAGAAACCCTTGATGAATCAAAGGAAACCATAGAAATATTCAAAGATACTGACCATATGCTTAGCGTAGAAAAGTCTAATAAAATATTGGCAGTTCTTACGATTATATTCACGCTATCAATTCCGGCCTCAGTCTTCGCAGCATTCTATGGCATGAATGTTAATCTACCTGGCGGTATTGAAACAGGTTCACCAACATTTTTGGGAGAATACACTTCTTTCATTATACTATTGATGGTAGCGATAATCCCCTCAGGATTTATGGCGTATTGGTTCAAAAGACAAGGATGGTTAGAATCGTGAGTTAAAAATCTGTATACTCATGCCTATTTCTTGAATAATAAATCACATCTTGTAGTAATGGGTTCAACAGAAGGTTTCGCATGAAAATTAGTCTGTTATCTAAGTTGAGCAAAGCTGATGCACACCATTTATTATAAGATCCCTTTTTTGAGCCGCTTACGAAGGATAATAATACTGCCGGCTACATTTCCCTTTGTGATATCAGGAATATCTAGCACAATCAACAGTGCTTGGGAGGAATTGCAATAGCAGAATATTGGCCAAAAATATCGGGAAGCCATAATTTAGTGGTTAGTGAAGGATTGATGAAAATTATCACATCCAATACTGCATCTGGTAACATTGGCGTCGCCGCATGGACATCTTTGCTTTTTGCCATCGCGGTCATAATATTTGGTCTGGTTTTCACGAAGAAATTACTGGATTTGGCTAGTAAAAAGTATGTTGTCGAAGACGGAATCTACCAGGCATGATGAGATGAGTTCCAGGTTAACCAGTTCTTGTACAATAGACTCGTCACTCGCACTTACTGTTGTCGCTATCTATTGCTCTTATGATAGAATGGTCGTTCAATGGAATTGGGTCTGATGGTAATAATTTGAAATTAGTTTTATATACATAAGATACTAACACTATGAATAAAATAGCATTTAAACTATGGAGTATATAGTAGGATAGTAACTATGTCCGAGAATAGCAATGATGGTGGAACCCAGTTAATTTGCCTCTGTCCTCTGGAAGGTGTTATTAACATTATAAGTAAAAAATGGGCATTATTGATAATTAATGAAATTGGAAACCACGGTAGAATACGTTACAAGGAACTGCAGAAAGAATTAGGCGGCATAAGTCCAAAGACACTTGCTGGCACTTTGAAGGGTTTGCAGAAAGGAAAGTTGATTATTAGAGAGAGTTTCAATGAATTTCCACCCAGAGTTGACTATGCCTTGACCAAAGAAGGCATGAAATTGAGACAAGCTATACTTCCCCTTCTTATATGGACGATATCAAAGAAGGGAACAGTAGTAGCACATTGTTCTTGCAGCAGGTTAGAGAAGGGCAAGATTATAAAATGATGGCTGTATAACCTGAATCATTAAGTAACCAAATTCTCCAATCCTATCTTAAAAAATAGTTACTATCGTCAGATAAACTTTTTAAATCAAATACTACTCATTTAACAATATAATATAGGGATAATATGAATTCAAATCACAAAATGTCTATCAAGTGTTCAGATTGCAATTGCATGCCAAAGGAATGTAACATAAGTTCATCTGCCACACAATGTCCTAAATGCAGTTTGGAAGAATGCTGCTGTTGGAAAACCATTAACG
>DATBGR010000282.1:0-4398 GCA_036557905.1 Nitrososphaeraceae archaeon
CTTTTTATTCCGGCTATTTTCTGTGCACGGTCTATAGCCTTTGTACTAATGTCATAACCATACACATCAAATCCTCGGTCATTAACATACTTTGCTACGGGTAATCCAAGTTGACCCAAGCCTATTACAAGAACTTTCAAAGTAGGACTAGCATTCCTATAATGCTTAGTACTCTGTCTATACCTGCCTGTACTAATAATTGATTTAGACTGCTTCGATTTGTCGTTTAGCAACAATCTCTAGTTATTCTATTCTTTTATATACGGTGAGAAAAAGAACTATAGTACTCTTTTACTTCAGTTAGGTAATGGGCAAATTGCCTGATTAATTATCTACATAAATTGATGAACACCCAATTAATTACATTAAGAAAAAATATGCCTTGGCGAAACCATAATCGGCATGAAATTATTATAGAGCATATTATTAGATCTGTCCGAAATATTGATCACATTTTTAAATCTGATCTAATCTTTCACTTAGACACTTCATGTTCAATATTTATTCGTGATGAATATCATCGAAAGGCAAACAATTAGTTTGACCAAGAAAGTTGTAATTACGCTGAATATTTCTATTGTTCGATAAAACTATGATTATATGGAAATAGATCACGTATTCGAAATCAACCATTACAAGCATGTTCATCGGTCAAGTTTACTAGTCTCTTTATCTCCATTTCCACTAATCGTGTTTATGATTGATATTCTCTGCTTCACTAAATAAGTCAGATTTTAGATATGCCTTTCAACACCAACTTCATCATATATCATTGATCCTTTTCGGTATGGAAGTTGGGATCTTTATCTATTGATAACACTAACAATACTAGTATCTCTGCAGTCGATTTAGCTAGTTTTAGTCTTTTTTTAAGGATATTGAGTATACACTAATTCTAGCATCACCACAATAGTTATAATTTCGAAATCGCATTTACGTTAAAATCAACGATCTTGGTACACAGAGCCTTTAAATTTGGATCCTTGATTATTTCTTTTATAAATTCATCTGCCACGATGATAACCTCTTTAAAACTATTCCTGGATAGGAATTTTTCTAGTGAATTCTTAAATGTTGGGTAGTCCTCAACTCGAGATGTCAATACATAGTTCTTGGGAGACAAGTTGTGTGCAGCTGGAAATATATCTGAAATTTCAGCAGGTATGACTCCCAAGAACCGGTTATATGTGCATACCTGAGCGTCTGGTAATCTTTTCTTAATTAGACGGTATTGCGTGGTAGCATAAAAAGGATGAATATCCACTTCAGGATAGAGTACTAATTTTTGCTTAGTATTGGCTGGTTTGAAATCATACACCATTACTCTAAAACGCTCAGCTTCTGGTCTATATTGATCAAAAGGTTCAAACAGAAAAATGGCTCTTTTCTTAAATTTTGGAGTACCATCTTTTATGACTTCTAAATTCTTAAAAATATGTAGTGCATCCATTAGTTTAGGATGGGCCCTTCCTTTCTCGAAAACATGCTCCCACAGTCTACCATCAATAATTGCTTGTTTTACTGCTGAGACTTCGGATTTGATAACGTGCAGGTTATGCAATCCAAGTTCAATTATTCTTTGGTCCTTATCAACTTGCAATAGTTCCTTAGTTGTGAATTTGCTGCAAACAGAGCATGAGCAAGGAAAATAAGATAGATCTTGTAACTTAATCGTCCCATTTGCATGCATATAGCGATCTTCCTTGGCATATAGAA
This sequence comes from Nitrososphaeraceae archaeon, assembly GCA_036557905.1. Taxonomy (GTDB): domain Archaea; phylum Thermoproteota; class Nitrososphaeria; order Nitrososphaerales; family Nitrososphaeraceae; genus JARBAU01. The sequence goes on from DATBGR010000282.1 coordinate 1,717, forward strand.
TATACGACGCTGAATCAAACGTATCACATCCTAATGCTACAATTAGCGGGATAGTAAGAGGGTGCCCAGCACCGAAGAGATGAAAAGGTTTATTGGGGACAGAACTTTTGGCGGCCACAATCATTTCGGACAATATCGAAAATTCATACCTCTCCATTACTTCGACAGGACTACCAATTGCCATAAGCTCATAGCCCATTTTATCCAGAGTCATAGAAGAATATTTCACTAAATCAAGATGTTCTCCGCCTTGAATAGGACCCACCCAAATTGGTTCTGCTTTATGATATCGTTCGTGATCGATGGCGTTACTTTCGATTGAATCTTTACTCTTTACCAGTTCAAGAGTTTCTTTAGCATTCTTGAGTGTGTCTTCTACATAATTCTTGGCTTTGGCATGTTCTAGCCCGAAACCGGTGGGTTTATCTAAGGGTACAGCAATGTCACTTTCAATTTCCATTTCAAAACATGCAATTGTTTTGGGTTCCACGTTTATCTTACCATATTCGAGTACTTGATATCCTCCAGAATCGGTCATTACGATACAATCGCTATTTATAATCTCGTGTATGCCTTTCTTTCTAGCCTCATCGCCATAATGTTTCCATGCGAGATATGCATTTGTGATGATCGCGTCGAAACCTAGCATTCTCAGAATTCGTGGACTAATGCTTTGCCTCACCGGATGTACTACTGGAATAAATGCAGGAGTTTCCAAAATGCCATGAGGTGTAACTAGCTTTCCAATCCGTCCCGCTAGGTCAGAATGTCTGACCTCAAACGACAAATTTATTTTTTAGTCTCCCTTATAAACTCATCAAATATTGCTTTTACTCTGTCGGCGGCTAATCCTGAGCCCTCTTGGATTCCATCCTCGGTAACTTTGATTTTTTCCATTACAATTATCGCACCTACATCCTCTCTAATTTTCACTAATCCCGGGAAGACTCTTGACAATCTATCAGCTAGAGCCTTGTAATCAAAAGGCTTTTCCATTAGTTTAATTTCTCTTACATATGACCCATTAACTATCATTTTCAATATCCCCTGACCCTCTAGATTATCAAGGACTAAATCGAGTTTTTCATCAATGCCAGTTAAAGTCCCAATATAGGTCTTCTGATCTGAAGTTTCGACTGATACTTTCTTCCCCAAAAATTGTACGGTTTCTTCTCCAAACTTACGTAAAAATACTGCGGACATATGAACCCATGGTGGTAAGTCTCCTCTGTAATATATTTGAATTTCATTGCACTACATTTCTTTCTATAATTGGATTGGTTTGTTGTGCGTGTATCGTAAGTTCATATAAAGGATATTGTAAAATTATTTCCTAGGAGTTCGTTTCGCCAATTCATTATTTATAATTGCAAAAACTTGTTCGAATCACCATTTCTACAAATTAGCGACATCCAATCCGTTGTTCCAATTTTTCGATCGCATTTTCCAAAAAGTGTAGATTCAATTATATCAGCTACTTCGAAAAGTGCCATACTACTCGTATCTATTTCTGTAGTCTTTGCTGCGCCAAAGACTCTCAAAGTATCGAAGAAGGATATATCAAGAATCTCACTGACAACATTATCATTGACCTTGCTGATGGCATAGCCTCTATTCTCTAAAGTCCTTGATAAATGGTAAGGAGATCGTCGCAATACCACAGCTAGAGTTATTTCCTCAGGATTAACTACATATGATGCGAGATGGCCAATGATTATACATCTGTCGTGTAATTGCAATTCCTTTTCGATCAGTGGAGACAATTTTTTTAGATTGACCTCATCTGTTCTTTGTCCATTGATATTTTTTAAGAAAACATCATGTCCAAGCGCGACCTTGTTAATGTCGATGATTCTAGATCCTATTAATTTTTTAGTTAGAAACATCGCAGTCGAATGCTTACCAACTCCTGGTGTTCCAGTAATAACCACTCTATATTGTTGACAGGTCTCCAATCTCCTTCTAAGCTCTAGATATTTCATCGCCACAATTATTTGTTATTTGTTATTTCTCGTCATAGAACTCGGTTCATTCTTGTGGAACCTGCCAATCGATTTTTATAGCACATACTTGAGTCTCATTAATCTTCTTTATGCTATCGAATGTTATCATTATCACACAATAGTTAATAATATATTTACATAGTTTAACTGACTCGTAAATTTCGAGTAAAATGATATTTTTATGGTTTGAATTCAATTCAATAATTCTATTCAATAATTAGAGTCATACTAGTTGATTATTGTGGTTTACTCAAATATTTCCAACCAAGGAGATACAAAAAGGTTGAGTAGAACTCATCGATAAAAAAAAAATGACGTGTTTGTCTGAAACGTTTAATGCTAATCCATGATCTATCTCAATGATAGAAGCTGTGACAAAGGAGTACCGGATCAAAAATCTGTGCATCCAGAAAGCGAATTTGGGATTAGTCAAAAGTAAATATGAGGAACATATCACATGAACTTAACGAAAAATAAACTTCAGGCCACAAAAAAGAAAGTTGTGTGGCTCTAATGTTGTACTGTTTGATATCTACTTAGCCTTCTTCCCAACCCTTATCGAACACACCGTTCTTATGTAGAGGGACTGGCTGTCCTGCGGTATATTCCATAGGTCTCATCCAAAATATTGCGTGTGTTGGACAAACACCTATACATGCACCATCAGATATACATCTTT
>DATBGR010000283.1:0-4106 GCA_036557905.1 Nitrososphaeraceae archaeon
CTTTTTATTCCGGCTATTTTCTGTGCACGGTCTATAGCCTTTGTACTAATGTCATAACCATACACATCAAATCCTCGGTCATTAACATACTTTGCTACGGGTAATCCAAGTTGACCCAAGCCTATTACAAGAACTTTCAAACGGGAATCATTAGGATATCGCGCTTCAATTTTCGACAAGTGTTCAAGAATAGTCAACAACTATTATTATTAAAGAATTAAGGAACAAAAAAACATAAATTGTTAGGTATAATGATTTAGTCCCTTTATAGACGATAATCATTCTTCTACAGCATATTTTGCTAAAGACGGTAACCCTTTATAGAAAATATTATTCTTTCCTACAAAAATGTTATATAAAATAATAGCATGAAAAAGCAAATGATGGCTTGCGATGCTGAATAAACTCAGGAATCAATTAGAACCATTCATAAATTGGCTTGCTCACTTGGTAGCCTCGATCGGTCTATCTCCAAACCAACTTAGTTTGTTGGGCTTTATATCATCTATAGCGGCAGGTATTATGTATTCTTTATCATCACAAACTACGTCAAATAGCCCTTACATGATTGTCCAGTTGGGTAGCATTATCCTACTGATTGCTGGCTTTTTCGACGTTCTGGATGGAGCGGTCGCCCGCCTGACCAACAAAGCCTCTAAACGAGGAGCATATCTAGATTCAATTCTAGATAAAGTGGCAGAGATATTCATATTAATCTCCATATATCTGGGTGGTCTATCATCTGCAATTTGGTGTCTTATTGCCGTAAGTTTGGCTCTACTTGTCAGCTACACTAGAGCACGAGCAGAGTCTCTGGATATTCCTTTAATTGGCATAGGAATCGGAGAACGTGCCGAACGACTGCTTATTCTTGCTTTGATCGGCATGATTCCTCTCACTGGTGCAATGCAAATTGCTGTTATTATCGTTTCCATCGTATCAGGAGTAACGATTATTCAACGAATAAGCATGGTGATTCGTCGATTGTAAGATTCCAAAATTTACAATCTATCTCAATCGTCCAGTATTTCTTCGATCCGTTTCTGATCGTACTTTGACTACGCCTCTATGTACAGCACATGATACGCAATAGAATTTGACATCTGTTGAAGGTGCGATATAAGCTCCTTGTGCCTTTAACTCTTTTGCTAAGGTAGGTTCTACCAGTGTTACCCTGCCTGTGACTTTCTTTGCTTTGTCTCGTGGGACCATAGCACCGCACTGACTACAATGTACTGTCCCCGAACTCCCTTTTCCACCTTTAGTCCTCCCTCTGCTTGTTCGCTTCTTTGGCATAAATTGAATTTCCTCGATCTATCCTTTAAATCTTATGATAATGAATCTCCAAATAATTACGCCAGCAAATACCTTAACGACTACCTGAAAACAACATATGGATTGCGAGATAGTATCCAATTCGTTTCATAATAATAATTGATTACGATTATGGACAAGTTCCTAGTTTGCAGAATTTGCTATTGCTTAATTACCTTTCGCTTGTCTTTAAATTGAACCATAAGTTATTAAAAACGGCCAATGAAGGTAGCCATATCAGGAACCGATTCAAGGGATTACCATTCAATTATACAAATTAAAAAGGCACTAGATTCCACAGGTCACGATGTCAAGGTGATGAAAATAGGGGACTACGAGGTTGCGAAACAAGTAGACTTAGTATTGGTTCCAGGTGGAGACAGAGGGATCCTTGACTACTTTCATAGGGTCGTAACTGACTCTGCACCAGTTCTTGGAATCTACGAGTCAGATTCCACTGGTTTCCTTGCCCAACTAAGTTTACGAGATCTAGAAATGAAATCATCCAAGTTGAGCCGAGGCAATTATGAAATTGATGAGGTAGTACGCCTTGCTGTTAAGGTCGATGGGAATGAAGTTCAGCCAGTCCTAAACGATGTGGCCGTTTTTCCTAGTAAAAGTGCAATGTTAATGGAACATGTCCTAAGGACCGATTCCAGAGATGTGTGGCATGACAATAGTGACGGGATCATAATATCAACACCTATCGGTTCAACTGCGTATTCGATGTCAGCAGGTGGACCAATGGTGATCCAAAGATCCAAGGTGTTTGTAGTGGTCTCGGTAAATTCAGTCGATAACACTAGACGTCCATTAATTGTTCCTGATGATACAAAATTAGAAATTGTTAATCTCATGAGTAGATATCATTGCGAAGTTATCCTAGACGGCGGATCTAGATTGCGTATTAAAAGGTTACTGGAATGCAAAAGACACGAATTTCCGGCCAGGTTAATCCGTCTATCAACAGATTCGTCAGCAATATCTCTAATAGCGAAGAAAGTTAAAATTGCGGAAGATCTGTTGAGCATGCCTGCAAGTGCCAAACTAATCTTAAAGACTTTAGAATATGAAGGCGCATTAAGTCAAAGAGACATCACTAAGAGAACCATGCTGCCAGAAAGAACTGTAAGATTATCTTTGAGTCATTTGCTAAAGGGTGACTATGTACGAAAGAAAACATCACTTCGAGACGCCAGGCAACACATATTTGAACTCAAGATTTAATGGATGCAGCTTTAACAAATCTAACAAAAGCCTCCTCAGGTTTACCTGGTCTACTGCTGAACTCTGAGTGGTATTGAGATGCAAAATAGAATCTATGGTTTGGTATTTCAAAGATCTCCAATCTTTTACCATTATCAGAAAATGCAGATAATGCTACACCTTTGCTTAATAACTCATCCTTATATTTTTGGTTAAATTCATAACGATGCCTATGTCTTCTAAATATTCTATTGTTCCCATATATGTCCAAGGCCATTGTTTTTGGCATTATGTTAATCTCGTGATTCCCAAGTCTCATTGTTCCTCCTAGTTCCGAGGTTGATCTTTGTTCTGGTAAATACTCTATTACGGGGTTTTTGGTGTCAGGATCGAGTTCTGTCGAGTTGGCGTTTTCAATAAAACAAAGGTTACGCAAAACTGCTACGATAGCAAGCTGAAATCCGAAGCAAATTCCTAAATAGGGAATGTTCTCTATCCTGGCAAAATTGGCTGCGCTCACTATGCCCTCACTACCTCTCTTTCCAAACCCACCAGGTGCCAAGATACCATCATAGTTCCTTAGATTGTGTAATCCAGATGAGCTCGTTGGCTTCTCAAATTTTTCTGACTCTATCCAATCAACTTCAACTTTTCTTCCGATACTTGCTGCAGCGTGCGATAGAGCATGGTAGACGCTGACATAGCTGTCTGGGAGTGAGACATACTTACCCACTATTGCAATTTTTAATGATCCTTCATATGTATAAAATGACCTCGCGATTGATTTCCAATTAAGCCATTTTAGGCTACCATTCTCTAGGGTTAGCTTTTCAGATATGACCTTTAGCATTCCCTGACTCTCTAACAATTCCGGGACCTTGTAAATTGAAGGCGCGTCATGACATGATATGACTGAATCCTCTTCTATACTTGCGAAAAGAGAAATCTTTCGTCTTGCTTCGGATGTAAGTTTTGTTCTACATCTTACAGTCAATATATCCGGCTGAATTCCTATTCTTCTTAATTCTTGTACGCTGTGTTGGGTTGGCTTAGTTTTCTGTTCCCCTACGACGTCAAGAATTGGTGCGAGGGTCACGTGTATAAATAGTGTATTTGAATGTCCAACTTCAAGCTCAAGTTGTCTTAGTGCTTCGAGAAATGGAAGGCTTTCGATATCACCTACAGTTCCACCACACTCAACTACAACAATCTCCAAATTTTCGCTCTTTGCTATTTTTTGTAAATGATTCTTTATTGCATTTGTTACATGCGGGATAATTTGCACGCATTGACCAAGGTACTTGCCTTCTCGTTCTGCTCGAATCACATCTAAATAAACTCTGCCCGTTGTGAGATTATGATCTTTAGACAAGGCAATATCAAGAAATCGTTCATAGTTACCTAGGTCCATATCACATTCTCCACCGTCACTTGTGACAAAGACTTCACCATGAGCGATTGGATTCATTGTGCCAGCATCACAATTGACGTAAGGATCTATCTTTACACATGAGACTTTGAATCCCGACAGCTGAAGTAATTTTGCTGTCGATGAAGTGATTACTCCCTTACCTAGTCCGGACATT
>DATBGR010000284.1:0-15219 GCA_036557905.1 Nitrososphaeraceae archaeon
CCTAGAATTGACTTCCATAAAATAGAATCTATCATTCTTGAATAGAAATTCTACGGTTCCTGCGTTATTATAACCCAGTTCTTTCATTATTGCTATAGCGGCCTGAGTTATGGCCTCTCTCATCTTATTTGTTAAAGCAGGAGACGGTGTTTCTTCAATTAACTTTTGGTGGCGTCTTTGAATAGAACACTCTCTTTCTCCCAAATGGATAACATCTGATTTGTCGCCAATTATTTGTACTTCAATATGCCTTGGGTTTTCAAGGTATTTTTCGATAAACAGGCTCCCAGATCCGAAACTAATCAATGACTCATTCCTTGAAGAATTAAAAACCCTTTTCAAATCGTCTTGCGAATTTGCAATCCTAAGTCCTCTGCCACCACCACCCCTTGTTGCTTTCAAAATAATAGGGTATCCGATACTCTCTGCAGCCTGTAGAGCATCGTCTTCCTGAGAAACTTCTTGACCCTGAAGGACTGGAGACACTTTAGATGCTACGGCTTTTGACTTCAGCTTGTCCCCAGAAATTTTCAATGTATCTAGAGAAGGTCCGACGAAACCAAGTCCTTCCTTCTGGCAAACCTCTGAGAACTGGGCATTTTCAGCTAGGAATCCATAACCTGGGTGGACCAATTCGCAACCTAGCTGCTTGGCAGCATTAATGACTTTATCCATTCTGAGATAGCTATCAGCAGCGGAGAATCCGCCTATATTTACAGATTCTTTGCAATGCTTGATGAATAAGGAATTATTATCCGCTTCAGAATAAATTCCACAGGGAATCAAATTTAGCTTCACAGCTGTCTTTGCAATTCTTGTGACAATCTCGCCCCGGTTTGCAATTAGTATCTTCAAAATTTTTACTGAGATAATACTGCCGTATAGGGTTTAAACCTATAGGGAGTCTGCCGATATGAACCTCTAAATTTGGGCATTAATTCAACTACTGCAAGAGACATTCGAAAGTTCAGAAACTTGGCCTAACTTACGGTGGGTATTAATCATAAAATGAAAGCATAAGTAAAAAAGATACTCTGGCATTTTGTAATTTACCTATAGGGTTTTAGATACCGAACTGTCAATCTTCTGAATTTATGAAATCAAGGCAAAGTTTCGTCGAAAGAAAGACGTTTACTATGATTGCAGCGATAGAGTCATGTTCTCTGCTTCATTCACCATTCATGGGATTAGTGAACAATGTATTACGGACGCCACCTCGACCACCCAACTACTCCTGATCGAGTACACGCCCGAATTGGCCCTCATTACTCACCTTTAGCTAACAATTCACTGCCTTGTTACTGCCAGTGTCCCATGTGTGACATCATAGGATTCATCATACCACCGCCCATCATAGGATTCATCATATTGATCATTTGCATCATTGGCACCTTCTGAGAAAGTAATACCTTTCCATTTCCAGGATCGATCATTACTATATGTAAATTCATGTCCGGATCAACTACACAAATCACATAAACCAAATATCCTCCTTCCACTCCAATATTTGCGGCAACAGCTTGTGAACTGTTTCCTATTTCTTCTTGCGCAGCCAACGCAGCATCGCTTAAACTGACTTTCATTTGAGAATGCACGCCATTCATCATAGCCGGCAACAATTTAATTGAACTTGTCAAATTCTGATCTGTGAATAGACCACTCGTAGGGTTCATCATCCCCATCATTCCCATCATATTTGGATTCATCATCATTTTACCCATTCCGATCATCACAGTCTTATTTGTCACCCCTTGATCCATCATCATTTTACCCATTCCCATTTGACTCCATGCCTGATGTTGGAGATTAACCAATGAAGTTCCAGTCAAGACTATTGATGCCAAAATTATGCACAGCCTAACAGATGTCATTTTCACGTTAAGATTCTTCTGAAAGGTACTATAAAGGTATGACGCAAAGCGTTTATCTCAAATCCTTCATAGCATGTAAGCGCAACACTAGTCATTCATGATAGGGATTGAATCTTCTTATTAAAAGTGGTATTTCCAAAAACTGCCGTATCGCTGACTAGATAACCAGTACGGGTGTTAGTATGGAGAGTTCGCTAAGCCAAACAATAATTTCAGAGATTTGATCTTCCTAGCTTTTCAGCCATCCCGTCAGTTAAGGTATAGGATCAAAAAACTGTATAAAATTTGTATGTATTCATTATCATGCAGCTTGTTCCACTTTATAAGCTCTACTACGTTACTCTTTAGAGTGCTGCTGGGAAGGGGCGACTGCCGGCGCTAACCGTGGAGTAATCATGTCAGCACCTGTTGAATAAGTAGATGTATCACAAACAAATTATAAACTCTTTGGGATGTATTACAATGTCGCTGGGTCACCAAAAAATATGTTCCATTCATAAGTTTCCGGGCCTATCAACATCACATATCATCCCTAGCCCTTTTCGTCATCATTTTAAAATTATAGTGCCTCCTCGGATAATAAATCCTCTGTTAAGGTAGACAATTGTCCAATCTATTTAATATACTAAAGGGGAAGACGCTGCTCTCCAAATGCAATTAGTTGAGCAGGCTTGTCTTATGTGCAGGTGAGCTGCGAGTTTACTTTACAACAACATATTTGGAACTCTGATTAAGAATGTGTCACTTTCTGTGCGATACTTTGATCCTTTGTAATACTCCATGTTCACAAGAGAAACAAGTCTTAGTACAAGACAACTGAACTGAATAAAAATAGAGCTTTAACTTAAGGAGTGAAAATGACTGCAATGCAGTGAGGTTTGCTTGCATCAAGTCCACACTTGGACCATAAATTTTCACTCGCATAGCGTACGAACTCACATATAGTTTAGAAGAACTAATATACTTAAAGGGGATTTTAAATTCACATGACAGGCAAATGCCCAAGTTGCAAGGCTATTATCTCCGAAGTCGGATGGAGTACTGAGGAAATAGATATTGATCATCATGTTGGATCTAGAGCTACTGTTTTGTATTGCAATAAGTGTCACACAATATTATCAATATTCCAAAAGTAAGAACTTGGCAAATGCCTGAAGTACATTTAATTGATCTTTGTTACTTGCTAGTGTATACTTAATGTGATATCAACGGCATTTCCCTTTTTGGTAGCTCTACTTTTCCTACCTGCAAATACTCATTTATCCGATCACTTTGAAAATGTGAATGTGTCACGTATTTTATTCAAATTATATTATTATTGAAATTCATAATTTAGAGTCCCATCTATTCCTAGTTATACTTTAACTTTAGTACTCTTTATTGGAAATGCATATGTGAAGCGATAGCTTTTGCCAGAATATGCCGCGGTCGATTTCGAATTTATCATTCTGTCCTACAAATTTCATAACAGTAGGCGAATTACCATCCCAGAGTAACTAGACCCTTGGTGAATTCTAGTTTGTGCTCGTAGATTCGATTAGTAACCAATATCCTAGCAGGCGTTGGAGTAAGAATGTGAGAGAAGCCTAATACTTGTAAGTATATTTTTGAATTGCACTGTATACTCACCTTTGATATATGGACATAGTGTAACATTATAATAATAGAAATTGATTTTCGCAGATAGGGAACAAGCTTCCATAATGCTTGCAAGAAAGCTTGCATCACGGCTCAACACTAAACGCAGGTCAAGCCTTATAGTGTTGGCCATACCTCGTGGAGGCGTTATAACTGGAGCTATAATAGCTGAAAGTCTTGGAATTAGCTTAGACTTGGTAATTGCAAAAAAAGTAGGATTTCCCTCGAACCCCGAATTTGCAATTGGCGCCGTTATGCATGACGGGAGCTTTATTCCAAATGAAGATATCGACGTCTCCACAGATGTCTTACGGCACTATATTTTGGATAAAGTTTCTAATCTGAAGAAAGAAATAAACCGTCGTTTAATAATGTTTAGAGGAAATAAAAAATATGATCTACAGGGTAAGACCGCCATACTCGTAGATGATGGCATAGCAACCGGTGCAACAATGCTTGCAGCGATTAAGTGGCTTAAAACCCAAAGACTGGAAAAATTAATTTTGGCTGTTCCCGTAGGTCCAGCTGGTACCATAGAAAAAATGCGAGATATTGTTGACGAGGTTTTAGTGCTATACGCACCAACTATGTTTAATGCGGTAGGGTCGTTTTATAAAGACTTCAGACAGGTTAGTGATGACGAGGTTATAGATATTATGAAGAAGCATAGGAAGACAGATTAGAACTCAACAGAATGACAAGCACTGCAGATCTTGTGCAAGGAACTCTTGTTATGGTAACAATCCGTACTATAAGAGTATAACTAACTAACGAACTAACTAGAGCGTATCTCATGTTCTTCGTCTATTGAACTCCTAGTATCACTTAGCACATGATATAAAAATAGGGTATTAGGAGATATAAAGTAAAATGTCCATAGCAGAATTGCGTCACGGCTTCGAAGATTTGCATAACAGACCCGTAGACGATTTAATCGAAGGTCAGGTAACAGCAGCTGCTAGTGATTCCATTTCTCAAATTATAAGTATTCTTTTTCAAAGAAACTCTTATGATCTATTCATAGAACTTTCTGGAAAAGTTGCGGCGATAAAAATGAGGGATCTGCTGGATGTTAGGGACATTGCGCGAGCTTATCCAAACATCCTTGGAAAAATAATTCCGACTCTGAATCGTCAAAGTAGAGTTGCAGAGGCCGCAAGCCTCATGAGTTTATACCGACTTAGGTCACTTCCGATAATAGATAATAACAAGATCATTGGTCAGATTACAGCTAAGAAAATTGTACAAGTCATGAAGGATTGCATGGATACTAGACACTTACGAAAGACAAGTGCCTCATATATCATGACTTCAAATCCAATAGTCATAAGTAAAACTGACACTGTGTCGGGTGCGAAGGCAATAATGAAGAGAAGAAGAATAGATCACCTGCCAGTAGTAGACAATTACAAATCGGTCGGAATGATTACATCCGAAGACATCCTCAAAATAATTTCCGGTTCTGAAAGGATTGGTAGAAAATCGTTAGGGATCGATCAGACTAACAGTAGACTAGATCTTGAAGTAGGCGGAATAGCTAACAACAATATCGTGAGTGTGGATGTTCAGGATTCTCTACAATCAGCAGTCGAGCTAATCCTTTCTCAAAATTCGACCTACTGTCTGTTAGAGAGTGTCGGTGAAATCCAAGGAATAATTACTTACAGAGATATAATTTCATTACTGGCAGAAAAATTGCCAGAGGATGTCCCGACTTTTCTTATTGGTTTGCCAGATGATCCGCTGGACGCGGAGCTTGCCAAATCCAAATTCGCAAAAATAGTCAAATTACTAAAAACCACATATCCTGACATTGAGGAGGCACGCTGCCGAATTAAGATAAGAGATATTCAACGAGCTAGGAAAAGATATGAGCTTGATTCAAGTATAATTTCTACTCATCGGTCAATCAATTATGCTAACACCGGTTGGGATCTGGCAAGAATGTTCGATCAGATGAGCGATTCGTTGAAAAAAAGAATGGCTCATAGAGTCACGACGAAACAGAGAAACTCAAAATTCAGCACACGTGAATTAGTTTAGGCAATTCCTCGCGTGCTAGCCCATTGTATTGAAATGCATATGGGACCGTGCAGGAGTAAATGAATTCGGCGTGTTCTCAATCCTAGCATTTTTTTAGATTACAATGGTTTGATTAGCATTTTGGTATTATAAGTCCAATAAGATATCCATGTGAATGTAAAATGTATATAAGCTGACGTTTTCATAGAAAACAACATGAACTTATCTTAAACGTCGCAATAAACACATACTTAGTCTTACAAGAAGCCCAGAGCATAACTTTTAGAAAAGATGCATAGAACTCATTACTCTAGTACTCATACAGGAATATTTCCATGCTTTCTTGGCGGCCTTTGCTCTCTTTTTTTACAAATTGACTTCAGTGCAGATATCAGTCTTTGTCTTGTTTCCGTTGGCTCTATCACGTCATCTACGTACCCTTTAGATGCAGCTACGTAGGGATTTGCGAATCTCACACTGTACTCTTGAACTAGCTCATCCCTTTTCTTCTTCGGATCAGAAGATTTAGAGATTTCATTTTTGAAAATTATGTTGCAGGCACCCTCTGGACCCATCACTGCAATCTCCGCAGTAGGCCAGGCAAAGTTATAGTCTGCCCCTATATGTTTGCTGTTCATTACACAGTAAGCACCCCCATATGCTTTTCTCGTTATTACAGTAAGCTTCGGTACCGTAGCTTCTGAAAACGCATAAAGTAATTTTGCTCCATGTCTTATTATTCCACCCCATTCCTGAGTAGTTCCAGGCAAGAAACCCGGAACATCCACAAATGCCACAAGCGGAATATTGAAGCAGTCACAAAATCTCGTAAATCGGCTAGCTTTATCGCAGGAATTAATATCAAGGACCCCAGCGAGGACTTGTGGATTGTTTGCTACAATTCCTACGGGATCGCCGTCAAGCCTGGCAAATCCTGTTATAATATTCTTGGCCCACAGCTTATGAATTTCTAAAAAATCACCACTATCAACTATCCTTCTAATGATTTGTCCCATGTCATATGGCTTATTTGGACTCGAAGGAAGAATTGAATCAAGTTCCTGATCCTGTCTTTTGGGATCGTCTTTAGATTTTATCCGGGGGGGATTTTCAAGATTATTAAGAGGGATAAAAGAGAGTAGCTTTCGAAGTATCATAAAACAATCTTGCTCGTCTTCTGCAAGGAAATGTGCTACTCCACTATTTTCGTTGTGAACGTAAGCTCCTCCTAGATCATTAAAATTTACGTCTTCTTTTGTTACTTCTCTCACTACCTCGGGACCTGTGACAAACATGTAAGCAGATTTGGTCATGATTATGAAGTCGGTTAATGCTGGAGAATAGACTGCACCTCCAGCGCAGGGACCTATTATAAGTGAAATTTGAGGAATGACCCCAGATGCCATGACGTTCCGGTGAAATATCTCCGCATAACCGGCGAGACTGTTTATTCCCTCTTGAATTCGTGCACCGCCTGAATCATTTATTCCAATTATTGGCACTCCTTGTTTTAGAGCATGGTCCATAGTCTTGCATACCTTGGAAGCAAATCCCAACCCCAATGAACCTCCTAGGACAGTAAAATCGTGTGCAAATGAGTAAACCAAGCGTCCATCAATGGTTCCATATCCTGTAACTACTCCATCCCCCAAAATTTTTTTATTTTGCATTCCAAAATCAATAGACTCGTGAACTACAAAGGGATCAAGCTCAACGAAAGTTCCTGGGTCAAAAATTGAATTTATCCTCTCAAATACTGTTAGTTTGCCTTTTTTCCTCTGTTGTTCTTGTTTCTCCTTTCCTCCTCCTAGAAGATGTGTCTCTCTCTTTTGATCTAGTTCAGAGTTCATATTTCTTGAATATAGAAGAGCGCTAAAAAGCTTAACTGGCAGGCAAGGTACTCATTTATTTGCCCAGTTGAAATATTATTCCCAATTCATTATTCTTCTCTTCGACTGGGAGATTCACTGATCTCGGAAATAGAATTCATTGCTATTTCTTCATAATGCTCATGATTTCGTCTCTCATGCCTATCCTCCCTTCTTTGAAAAGCCTTTCATCCATCACCTTTACAGGACAGGCAATTAGCGGCTTAAAATTCATCTTGGATATTACATCTTTTTCCATGTCTATTCCTGGGGCAATTTCCTCAAGAATTAATCCATCATTAGTCAATCTAAAAGAGGCTCTCTCAGTTATGTACATGATTTCCTTTTGATATTTTATGGCTTGGGGGCCGCTAAAAATAATTCTGTATACCTTATCAACGAATTTGGGGTTACCGTCTCGAACAATTTGCAATGCGTTATTTACAATTTTAATATTTTTTTGTCCTGCGGTGAACGCTCCAGCAAAATAAGTCTTCGGTGCCCCACCGGCAATCACTGGAAATCCGCCTGGTCCAAATACTCTGCCTGGCAAAATTGAAGGATTAACATTTCCTTGTTTATCGATTTGAAGAAAACCCAGCGATGCAGCGTCAATTATTCCTCCCTCAAAATTAGAAAACATGTCGGGGATACTAGAAAGGGCAAAAGGACTTATCGCCAATCCGAATTCAGGTCCAGAAAGGGCGATACCTCCCCAAGGACCAGATTCAATAACTGTAATAATGAAATCTGTTATATTTTCATGTGCTGCTATCGTTGAAACTAAAGCTGGTATCCCAATCCCCAAATTTACTAAAACAGGTTTCCTCTTGACTCTAAATAATTCGATTAATTCAATTAGGATTCTTCTGACTATTATTCTCTCATAATCGTTAATTGGCTTTCCAGTGACATCATCCACCAGCTTCTCTGTTATGGGTGGCACTATTCTGTATGAGATTCTAGGATCGTATTCAGTATTTCCTGATTGCCAGTGGTATTTCCTAGGAGAAATAATAACATAGTCAACTAGAGGACCAGGAATGTCGACTTCCCTCGGATTCATAGTCCACGATTTAGTAGTCCACCTAGCTTGGGCGAAAACAAGCCCTTGGTTTGGCCTTGCTTTTGCTGCCTGAGCTATCGGAAGTACAGTTCCTCTAATTCCTTCGTCCTCCATGGAAAGATTACCATTTTCATCCGCAGTGGTGGCTCTAATTAACGCGCAATTAGGTTTTGGGGCTTGGTATAGTAAATATTCCTCCCCCTCTAAATCGATAACCTTGATCTTGCAGAACATGTTCTTGCTGGCTTTATTGTTCAGAGCCCCACCCTCAATACGTGGATCTAAAAATGTATTGATTCCTATCTTTGTTAAGAGTCCAGGTCTTCCTGATGCAACCTCTCGAAACCAGTACGCTGCAATGCCAATAGGCCAACTGTAGAACTCAATCAAATCTTCAGTTACCAACTTCTGCAACCATGGAGAAAAACCCAAGAAGGGCATCATCATCCCTCGTAGAAATTGTTGATTAGAAGCTTTGAATAGCGCCTCTGCTATCATGTCAAGACCTCTGGCTGGCGCAGCAGGAAGAGTATCAGACACTACGAAGACATTCTTTGGATGTCCGTACTGCTCATAGTGTCGGTAAAGCTCCAAAATAAGATATTCAGGTGTCGTCGCCAAGTTGAAACCAGAAATTGCGATAACACTATCATCCCTTATATGTGAAAGGACAGAAGTTGGATGAACTATTTTGTCGAACATTGAATTATGATTCATACTTGTATATCCGGTATTTACAATTTTTTCTCCTTAGTATTCCCGCTAATCGGTTTTGTCAGGATATCGAAACAGCTGCTCAAGGATCTAGAGTATGCATAGAGGGGTGTACGACTTTTTCTTCTATTTAATGTTGTGCAACGTATTGCAAACAATCTCCTTAAATATAATTAATTGGTACCCAAGCTTATGTCGTCTGACAAATCTGACATTACTAAAAGTGATAAACAGAAGGGAAAACCCGCCTTACGCCGACCCTTTGATGAAATATTTGACAATTTCAGGAAAGATATGGAATCAGCCTTTGCCACCTCATGGTTGCCTCGTGCTTGGGATTTGAGATTACCTTCATTTGGGCAAGAATTGGATGTGCGAATGCCACTATGTGACATGGTCGATAAGGGGCACAAATATGAAGTATCATTGGAAGTTCCTGGTATCCCAAAAGAAAAAATAGACATCAAGGCTACTAGGAATAGGGTGGAGGTTTCAGGGAAGCAGGAGAAGAAAACCGAAGACAAGGGTAAAAACTATGTATACAACGAACGATCCTATCAATCATTTAACAGAAGGATACCAATACCGGAAGAAATTGTTCCGTCCAAAATAGAAGCAAAGATGGAAAATGGTGTTCTCAGAATAGAAATTCCCAAGAAGACGCCAACTAAAGTAAATGAAGAGCATACCAAGGTAAAAATAAAATAGAAGATCCAAGACTCGGATCAACACACGAAATTAGTGCAATTTTTTCTGCTTTTGAACCTGCTCAATGGTCTTTAATAGTAATGTGTGGACAAGAAGGAAGAGCCGCCTAGGGCACTAGTTTATTTGATCTCGTAAGTTATGACAATCTAATTAAATGCTTTACTAGTAATAGTAAAAAAGAAGTGTATAGTACTATAATATGGCGACCATGGAATCTTTTTCAGTTTCTAGCCTTATGAAAACGAATGTAAAAAAAATAACTGCCGATCAAAATATTATGGGAGCGAGTAAAATAATGCATGATAGTCGGATCGGTTCTGTTGTGGTGATAGAACTCGAAGGTCCCGATACGAACCCCGTGGGAATAGTCACAGAGAGTGACGTAGTACGTATTTTGGGTGAGTTAAAACCTTGGCTGTCTAAGATACCTCTTCGTGAATTAATGAGCAAACCCGTAATCACAATTCAATCAAGTGCATCACTAAGAGATGCCATTGACGCTATGAGTTCTCATGATATCAGAAGGCTGGTAGTGGTTGATCAACACAGCAACATGATTGGCATAGTTTCAGAAAAAGACATTTTCAGAAGGATAGCTAAGGACAGACAACTGGTGGCAGAATTTTTTGGCAGCAAATATCCTACAGATAATAATAAAAAAATATTAAATAAAATCGCGGAGCTAGATTTATGGAATCCTACAAAATTTTGACCTTTAGACTAGTCAATAACTAGAAATTTAACATTACGCGCAGTACGAATGCCTATGATCTTTTCCCCCGAGTCAGGCCAGGAAATGATAAACCATTTACGTAACGAAAAGATTAAAAATCAAAGGAAAGGGAAGAAAAAATTTATTTTCTATCTAATTGGGCAAAGAACTTCTAAGACATTCCTGCCATTTCAACAGTTCTGTCAATTGGAACCACTATTTCAAACGGTATAACTAGGCGTAAGTTTATCCTTCTTTCCATCAGCCGTTGTCTGCACTGACTTGTCTAAATCTATATAGTTTACGTTCTTGCCTTAGTCATAGATAATTATCAAAATGGTTAAGGAAGCGGTTTAAAACAAAATTAGATGTCGATTCACTTTATAATGATCAACCGATCAAAGTATAGGGGAGGATGAGGATCCCATCTAACGAAAATAACGTTGCCAGTTCGTTCCAGTTTTATTGGACTCAAAAACTATATCTTAGATAACTCGGAAGTTATGGTCAATCTTGATTATGATGCGGAGAGAGGCAGCTATCGTGCAGATGAAAACTATCTCTTATGTGTTGGTGATTAAGTGATTCAATGATAGGCACTAATCATAAAGAGTTTTGGAGCATATCTGCATCAGATGTTATAAATCACTTCGACTCGAGCCAAACAAGTGGATTATCCACATCGCAGGCAAGAGAACGACTGGCACGATTTGGGAAGAACCTTATAAAATCATCTGAAAAAAAGAACTCACTTTCTCTCCTGCTTTCTCAATTTAAGAGTCCTATTATGATGATTTTCATCTTCACTGCTACACTCTCACTTTTTCTTGGGGAAGAGGAAGATGCAATAGTTATCATGATAATTGTGGTTATAAGCGGAATCCTCGGTTTCTGGCAAGAGAAAGGAGCCACAGATACTGTAGAGAAATTGATCGCGATTTTACAGCTAAAATGTCATGCCATCCGGGATGGACAGCTACAAGAAGTTCCTTCTGAAAGTATATTTCCGGGTGATATAATATTACTTAAATCAGGGGATAATGTTCCTGCTGATGGCCTCCTTATAGAATGCAAGAATCTCTTTGTAAATGAATCGACACTGACAGGCGAGAGCTATCCTTCAGAAAAATCTGTACAGACTTTACCAAAATATACTCCCCTGAGAGACCGCGAAAACTGTGTTTTTATGGGTACTTTTGTAGTAAGCGGCACAGCAAAGGCAATAGTAACTAGAACTGGAAAGAAAACAGAATTAGGAAATATTTCTGAAAAACTGAAGCATAGGTCTCCTGAGACAGAATTTGAACGCGGAGTGAGAAGGTTTAGCTATTTCATATTAGAAGTTACAATGATTCTAGTCATTTCTATCCTTATGATCAACATCTACTTTCATAAACCAGTGCTAGATTCATTTCTATTTTCGTTAGCGTTAGCGATAGGTCTAACCCCGCAGCTCCTTCCAGCCATAATAAGCGTAAATCTTGCTCATGGTGCTAAACGAATGGCCGCAGAGAGAGTTATTGTAAAACGTCTTGAATCGATAGAAAACCTTGGTAGTATGAATATACTCTGCTCAGATAAGACAGGAACATTGACCCTTGGAGAAGTAAAGCTGCATTCAGCTGTAGATTTTCAAGGTAACAGGAGCGAGAAAGTTCTACTTTACGCTTATCTCAATGCATTCTATGAGACTGGTTTTGTAAACCCTATAGATAAAGCTATTAGAGAATATCAAAAATTTGACACCTCGGGTTATGCCAAGTTAGGTGAGATTCCATATGATTTCATTCGCAAAAGATTGAGCATTTTTATCTCTAAAAACGATTCACATATTATAATAACTAAAGGTGCTTTGCAGAATGTCGTTTCCCTTTGCGCATATTTTGAAGACAGATCGGGAGAAATATCTGAAATATCAAACGTAATACATGAGATCCAGAACAATTATGAGGAGCTTGGTAAGAAAGGGTTCCGAGTTTTAGGCGTATCGTATAGAGTGATGAACACGTCGTGTATAGCAATTAGCAAGAATGATGAGGTCGACATGACGTTTGCAGGTTTCATTATACTCTTTGATCCTGTCAAACCAGGAGTGATGGAATCAATAAGCTCGTTGAGAAAACTTGGAATCTCACTAAAGATAATTACGGGAGACAATAAACACGTTGCTGCTTACGTTGGAGAGCATATCGGACTATCCAAGCCCCAAATCCTTTCGGGATCTGAGCTCAATCATATAAGCACAGAAGCATTGGTAAAGCTGGCTAGGGATATTGATATTTTTGCTGAAATCGCTCCAAATCAAAAGGAGCAGGTTATTTCGGCCCTTAAGCGAAATACTTCTAATGTTGTCGGTTATATGGGAGACGGTATTAATGATGCCTCTGCACTACATGCAGCTGACACAGGTATTTCCGTTGATACAGCTGCAGACGTTTTAAAGGAGGCTGCCGATTTTGTTCTTTTAGAAAAGAACTTAGGTGTTCTGGTAAAAGGTGTTGAAGAAGGACGGCGTACATTTGCCAACACTTTAAAGTATATCTTCATGGCTACAAGTGCCAATTTTGGCAATATGTTTAGTATGGCAGGCGCCTCGTTATTCTTACCATTTCTTCCTTTGCTTCCAAAACAGATTCTATTCGTAAATTTGTTAACTGATATGCCTGAAATGACCATCTCCACGGACAATGTCGATCCTGAAATCGTAGAAAAACCTAGACAGTGGGATTTGAGATTTATACTTAGATTTATGTTAGTATTTGGACTACTAAGTACGGTATTTGATTACATCACATTTGCAAGTCTTATATTTCTGTTACACGCAAATATGGATCAGTTCAGAACAACATGGTTCACCGAGTCAATAATTTCAGCCGCAGCCATAGTACTCGTAATTAGAACCAGAAGACCATTAATCAGGAGTAGACCTAGCAAGTATTTATTGATAGTAACATTAGCCACAATTATTCTGACTATCATATTACCCATGACACCTTTAGGGGGGTTGTTTGGTCTCAGATTGCTTCCTCTTCCATATCTGGTTGCGATTTTATTAATCGTACTTTCCTACATATTATCTGCTGAAATAGTGAAGAAGGGTTTTTACAAGAGAGTACGATACTAATTTTTTCGCTAGAAATACTACTAAATTTGTCAGTGATAGCTTTACTCAGAAGGAACCAAAAACTTTTGAATAGAACCAACTATCAGACATAAACTCCAATAATAGTCGGTCGAAGACGGTATGTTGGTAATAACTCCCCAATAGAAGATATAAATCTGATGAGATACTAATCTGTTACGATAATTGTCTGACCCGGACCCGGACGAACACGTATGTAGTGAATGTGGAGCCTCATTTCATTCAACAGCGGAACTCGATAAACACGTCAGGCTTAAGCATCATTCAGTAGTACCTTGACTGAAAAATACTTTGTCCTTACTGTTTCATGATGAATCTTTTTCTTCATAAAAAGATGTAAAGAAAACTTATCAAGCCTGTGTGAACTTTATTGAATCGTAGACAAGAATACCGCAAAAAATATCGCTAGGCATTGCATCTTTTCGACCTTTTGTATTGTTAATGTCTTTCCCAAATAAATACAGAGGCTGGGCGGCGCTATTTCCTTCTTGAAACTTTGAGAATTAGAACGTCTTTTTCAGAAACGATGGTTTCGAGGCGACCCAAATGCGTTATGGCATCTAATTCATCTGTACCAACAAAAATTTCATTTAAACCAGCTGGAAGAGATCGCCGACTATCATAATTTCATACCCGCCTGGGATTTTGTCAACGCTGAATCCCCTATTTTCGAGTAGCTTTATAGATCTTTCTAACTTCAATGGTTGAATGAGATAATTGCTCCTAACTTCCTTAATTCCTTTGCTTAAACCTTGACTTAACTTATTTCTTGCCATATTAATCAATGACTCCAGGTTAAGTCTGTTCCATTCTTGCCTTCCGGGCATTAGTTGATTGCTAAGTAATGCCCCTAACACAATCATACCTAAATAGAGCACATTAGGATTATCTAGTACTCATGATAAAAGCTAAAAAGAAAAGGACCCCCAACATTCTAGTAGCTGTTGATGCTTCAGAATATTCAAAGAAAGCATTAGGATATGCGTGCATGCTTGCAAAGTGTACAGATAGCAACTTACAAATTTTGAATGTGATCGAAGCTTATGTCAATATCGGATATTCTATAACTAAGGAACTTGAAAAAATGAGTAATGAACTTCTTAACAAGTATGAGGGGAAGGCTAAAAGCTTAGGAATTAAATCGATACGAACTCTACAATCTAAGGGAAATCCAGCTGAAGAGATTTTAAGGACCGTAAGTAAAGAAGATATTGATACTGTAGTGCTTGGCAGTAGAGGCATTTATAGTTCTTCCAGGGAATTCATTTTAGGAAGTACGGCATACAAGCTTGCACATTACTTGAAATGTACCGTTATAATCGTTAAATAGTAACGCCATCAGTAATTCAGGAACCTGCCGTTGATGACTGAGTAACAATTAGTTTATCATTAGAGGAAAACGAATAAACTAAATATTCATCAAATGCACAACATTGCACTGTAATCCTATTTTTTAAGAATTAGAATATAGAAGTGAA
>DATBGR010000285.1:0-6948 GCA_036557905.1 Nitrososphaeraceae archaeon
TTTTGCAGCCTTCTATAAATACCCATTTATCGGTTTCGACCTTGCGTTCTTCTACCAGATCGGCAGATCCAAGATCCTTGTCTACCAAATCATCAATATTGTTAACTATTCTGGCACCTGTTGCCTTGGCTAACTTGAACATATCGCTTTCTTTTATTCTTCGAACAGCAAGAACTCCCGTCTTTGCTAGATAATGCTGAGCAATATCATCGATTCCTTTCTGACACAAAACTACGCTTGCACCAGCTCCAGATATTTTATCGACCATTCCTTTTAGCATTTTGTTCTCTTCTTCCAGAAACATCTGCATTTGCTGTGGTTCGCTAATGCGTATCTCGGCACTCATTTCCGTTTTCTCGATCTCAAGTGGAGAATTGAGTAAGGCTATCTTTGCTTTTTCAACCCGCTTAGGCATGCTTGTTTGAACGACTTCCTTGTCAAGTACTATACCTTTAATCAGCTGCGTATCATGCATAGATCCTCCAGCCTTTTTCTCGACTTTGATATTATCCAAGTCTACCTTAAATCCGTCCTTTTCTTCAACCTTTTCAGCAATTTGTTTAGTAGCATTAACCACAATCTCACTTAGGACTGGGCTATCTTCT
Organism: Nitrososphaeraceae archaeon; assembly: GCA_036557905.1. Taxonomy (GTDB): domain Archaea; phylum Thermoproteota; class Nitrososphaeria; order Nitrososphaerales; family Nitrososphaeraceae; genus JARBAU01. Next base: position 606 of record DATBGR010000285.1, read on the forward strand.
GACACTAATTTAGAATCCATGCTGGTTCTTGCAATTTTTATTAATAATTCTTTGTCATTCGTATCAACCTTGACAGCAATTTTTTGTAGTAGTTTCAAAGCCTGATCAGCGGCCGAATTATAGCCATCTACAATCACCGAAGGATGAACGTCTTGGGCTATTAATTCCTCTGCTTTTTCCAGCAGAGCAGCTGCAAAAACGACAGACGATGTCGTTCCATCACCAACTTCATTATCTACGGACTTTGCGACTTCCACCATCATTTTCCCTGCTGGATGCTGGACATCAATTTCCTTTAAGATCGTTGCGCCATCATTCGTGATAGTTACATCCCCCAATGTATCAACAAGCATCTTGTCCATTCCTCTTGGGCCTAAACTAGTTTTTACAATCTCGCCGACTATTTTGGCCGCTGTGATATTATTCTTTTGTGCATCCTTTCCCTTGTTTTCTCTAGTACCCTCTTTCAGGATTATTACTGGCATTCCACCAGCTGTAGTTTGAACTGCTGACACTCTCATATTTCACCTAATAGAATACTACAGGTGTTATCAAGCCTCTTTTATAGTTTTACCAAAAGATCGTAGCATCATTGTTGATTTTTTTGATTCAAATTTAGATCTAAACTTAGGGATATTAATTATGAATCTTTCGTGTTTTCCGGATCCAATCTTTTCTAAATCATCTGATGCCTCTACATCAAACATAATCCTACTGTTATCAACCGATATTACCTTTGACTTGATTAGAACTTCAAATCCTATTGGCGTTGCAGCTATGTGCGTGACATTCACAAGAGTACCGACCGAGTCCCATTCCTCATCATTAAGATATTGCTCCTTTAGAAGAAGTCTACAGGTTTCCTCCATTTCTGCTATCATAGACGGGGTAGAAAAAACATTCTCACCATCCCAAAGAAATGTTGTTGTTTGGGTTGAATTTGATGTAATCTTTCTTTCTAGTATAGAGCCAATTTTGACTTCTTGAATCATCTTTTTATATATAGCGACCTGAGTCTTTAGACTTTCCGACTGGAGATTAAGTCTATCGAAGTTTCCTTATCTGAACAAAGATGATTCCAGAATACATTTTTGAATTCATGATGTCATCTTCAAATTAATTTGAATTTCAGTCAAATCTCGATAAATAAATTGGATTATCTACAACTCTGTCCGAAACTTCTGTATGAATATGGTGGATTTGACGTACATTACGATCAAAATGAAAAAGAAAAAATTATTGGGAATTCACTTATTTAGCCCGTCGTGCAGCGGATGCAATAACATACGCCAAACCTACCGCCAATCCGAATGTCAATGGAATCCACACGCCAAAGCTATCAACACTGAAAGGCACTATTTGCTGCAACACACTTTCGAATACCATTATTCAAGGAATAGAGCAATTAGTATATTAGATTTACTCAAACGCTATACAATATTTAGCACTCCAAGAATTTGAACTGTGTTAATTTTCCCCTTTGGGACACTTTAACGACCAAAGCTTAATGTCAGCAATAAATTTAAATCACTTATGAACGGCGCTGTCCTTAAATTACGGGTAAATGGAAACCGTATATATGAAAATGAAAAAGGAACTAAATAAATTTTGTCCAAAATGTAAGAAATTTACCGTTCAAGCTGTTGCAATTTATAAAAAGGGCAAAGATAGAAAAGTTGCTGAAGGTGCACGAAGGCATGCAGAAGATAAAAAGGGTTATGGCGGACAAAAATTTCCAGAACTCAAGCGCACTGCAAAGACATCAAAGAAAATTACATTGCGCTATACTTGCAAAAGCTGCCAAAGGAAAACGATGAAAAATGGTATGCGAATACGAAAGTTGGAAATCGTATCATAGGTGTATTATACAATGCGAAAGAATAACATAATGGTTCCAACGCCTAATAGTAACTTTCTCTCAGTTCAGTGTTTAAAATGTGGAGAAAATGTGGTCATTTTTACCTATACTAACATGGATATTGAATGCAAGGCTTGTGGTGAATTGGTCGCAAAAAAAACTGGTGGTAAAGCTAATGTTGTTGGAAAGGTATTGTCAGTGCTAGATTAGTCCAGAGAATTCAACGTCTTCGCAAGTTCAAGATCTTTCGTTGTGTTTACGTTAATTGCAATTTCTTTTTCGTTCATCACAATATAGGTTTCCTGGAACAGTCCGTTCGTATCTTTGACTCCTGCAGAATCAATTATTGTTATTCCAGAATGACAATAGTCTAGGCTATCTTTACAAATTATTACGCTAGGCTTTACACCTATACCTACTACAAATTTTTTGTCCAAGATCACCGAAATGCAGGGAAAGTCCCACTCACAGTTTTCAATTATTTTCTTTATTATTTTTGCATTGATGAATGGGAGGTCTGCACCTAAGACCATTAATTTGGAAGGATTCAAATATTTGACGAGCCTCATTAAATCAAGCGAATAATCCAGACCTGTCGATTCAAAAATCTCAACAGTATCAAGCCTACGATAAATGTTACGTACATATTTGCTCGTAATGGGAGTGTTAGGACTTGGAACTATCATTACTTTATCAAACATTCGACAATCCACCAAAGCGCTTACAACGTACTCTATCAGAGTCTTTCCTTGTATTCTTTGCAGTGGCTTTTCAGTCATAGTTGAATCATCCATACGTGTTCCTTTTCCTCCACACATTACCACTGCAATCATACTGTTCTCCTAATCTATAGTGGTACGACACTTGAAAGTATGATTAAGGACGCTAGTCTAGCGATCTCGTTTGAAGCTCCAAGAACGTCTCCAGATAGTCCTCCGAAGCTCTTATTTGATTGGTATCTTATAATGGTAGAAATAGCTATACATAATCCTAGCGCTGCAAAGCTCCAGTATCCTCCAAATAAGAATATCAATGTAAGAGTCATAGATGTGGCAAGTAGAAATTTTCTTTTGTTTTTCATAGCAAGAGTGAAAGGGGTACTGAAACCGTCCCATGCAGATTTTCCACAGTAAGCCTGTAGGACCATCACATACTTTGCAATCACCTCTGCTACGACTATGCATGTGAGCAGTCTTATTGATTGATAGAGACTAGAAAGTGCAATTACCATTCCCAGAATATACAAAATTAGTGCAATAGCACCGGCAGAGCCTACTGCAGGATCGCGCATTGCCTTTTTCTTGACTTCAACTCGACCTTTAGCTGCTAATCCATCGGCAAAATCTGCTAGGGCATCACTATGGCTAGCACCAGTTATAATAATGATGCACGTGCTTATTATAAGACCTACCAGTTGTGCCTGAAGATGAAAAGAAATTTCGTATGCCAATAATCCTATGACTATCCCAATACCTGCGCCTACTAATGGGAAAAGATACATATTATCTGCAATATAGTCCAAGTCTAACATTCTTGTAGGTACAGACTTGCGATAAGACGGGATTATAGTCAAAAATGAGACTACAGCTCTCAACGGTTCAAGAACCAAATAACAGATTCCACCACCCGAGTGCAAAAAGTATACTTATTAACGGAATAAAAATAAGAAAGCAAGATAGGATCGCAGTTAGTTTCATTATAGCAATTGCACGTTTACACTTATCGATCGAGAGAGGATCATAAGATTCTCCTACGGAATAGTGGCCTATCTTTTCAAGTTTTACACGCAACGAGCCAGCCATTGAAGAAATCGGATAGCCTGCATTTAGGCTCGATGTTTTATTATGATCCTTCATCATGGTTTGTATTGAATTCTTCCAATCTGCTGAAATTATTATTGAAGAGATCACAATTAACACTCCCGTTATTCTAGAAGGGATATAGTTAGCAATCGTGTCCAGTTTAGCAGACATCCATCCAATATTTTCATTATATTTATCTTTGTAGCCAATCATCGAGTCTAGTGTATTAACTATTCTAAAAAGAAAAGACCCAGTCGGTCCAAATAAGGAATAAAAGAATATGGGTGCAACGATTCCGTCTACTGTACTTTCGCTGATACACTCAATTGTTCCTGAGAGTATTCTTTGCTCATCCAAATTTTCAGTATCCCGTCGTACAATCATGGAAAGACAGAATCTTGCGTTATCTAAGTCCTTCTGTTCCAATGCATTCATTATTCTAACACTGTGCACTTCCATTCCCTTTATTGCAATGGTAATTTTTAAGATTATTGCGTAGATAATTATCATAAGAACTGGACCTATTAAATTTGAACTAATATACAGGCATAGTTGTAATCCAACACCAAATATTCCTAACAAACAGAACACGAAAGCAGTTCCCTTTATTTTTTCAATCATAGCAGATTGGGAATCTTCATGATAATCAGCAATTGTTTTGCTCTTACTCTTGAGGTGTGGAATAAGGTAATCTATAAAATTTCCTATCCATCTAACAGGATGATACTTGTTTTTCGGATCCCCTACTGTCATATCTAGCGCTATAGCTAGTATTAATGCTACAACAAGATTCTCTCCTATCATGGCAAATTAGGTTTTATTATTCCTCTTACTATCAATGGAATGTTAATAGATCGTCGAACAACATCCGCTATAGAGTCAATGGTTCTATCCAATGATTGTATTGAAATGGTATCCATATTGCATTTGCTACCATCCAGCGAATCTTCATCAGGGATCTCCAAATCTACCTTAGGAATAACACCTAATATTTTCATATTAAGCATTTTTTCAACTGTTTTAATAGCTGGAAGCAAAAGTGTAGCGTCTCCTCTAAACTTGTTTATAATAAATCCCTTAACGAGGTTTTTATGACGGGGAGGTAGGAGATTCATCGTTCCAACGATGCTCGAGAAACAGCCTCCCCTTTCTATATCTGCAACAATGATCACCGGAGATGACACCTTTTCTGCTAGCAACATGTTTGCTATATCGTATTTTGAAATATTGATTTCAGCAGGGGATCCAGCGCCTTCTATGACGACAATTTCATTTTCATTCCTTAAACTTTCTAGGGAATTTAGAACTAGTGGAAACCCAAATGGCAATACAAAATTTTCATAGTATTCTCTCGAAGTCATAGTCGAGTTGAACCGACCAGACAAAATAAGTTCACTCTTGTAATCTCCGAACGGTTTTAGTAAAATAGGATTAATTCTCGTATCAGGTACTTTTCTTGATGCTAGAGCCTGGACGGCTTGTGCCTGTGCTATTACATCAACAGTTCCAGAGATAGTATGAAGCTTGGAAGACATGTTCTGTGCTTTGAATGGAGCAACAATAAATCCTTCATCCGATAGAATTCTGCATATGGCTGTAGTTATAATACTTTTTCCTGCGCCCGAAGTTGTTCCTTGAATCATTAACAATTTTGCCTTCATATGCCCATCGATTCCAAAGCTTGAAGAAGTAATGCATTTTCATCATGTTTCTTAACAGAAACTCGAACGTATTGTCCAGATTCCAATCCATTGAAGGAAACACAATCTCTTACAAGGATTCCATTTCGCTTTAACAGGAGATCACGCAATTTGGTCGATTTTATAGTTTTGAGTCGAATTAAAAAAAAATTCACATTGGAGTCGATTGGGACAAAAGACTTTGTTTTTCGTTTGATATAGCTCTGCATAAATTCTCTCTCCTCTTTAATTAGTGCCTTGGCCGTGGTCAAATGATGACGATCTTTAAGAGCACAAACAGCTGCCTTCTGTGCAATTCCATTTACATTCCAAGATATTTGATAAGATGATAGCTTCTTCCCAAGTTTCGGGTTACAAATGCAATAGCCTACTCTTAGACCAGCAAGGCCAAACGATTTTGTTAATGATCTTATAATCACTACGTTATCAAATTCCTTGATTCTTCGTAGCAGCGAGTACGATTTGCCTCTATCGGTCACCAATTCTATGAATGATTCATCCAATAGAATGATAGTAGGCTCTGAAACGGATTCCAATATCTTTCTAATATTATTAGTTGAGAGTATGCCTGTAGGATTATTTGGATTGCACAAGTATATGGCATCGGAGTTTTTTGCCGTCCTTAAAATAGAGTCAGTATCCATGGTCAAATCCTTTGGCGGCACAAATGTAATTTGCGCATTCATTAATTTAGACGCATACTCGTATTCACAAAATGTGGGCACAGGAATAACTACCCTTTTACGTACGAACGCACGAGCAAAATTGTGAATTATCTCTATTGCTCCGTTTCCTACATTTATCCAATCAGGGTCCCGATCCAGCTGCAAATATTCTAGTATTCCTTTTTTTAGTTCGCTGCATTTTGGATCAGGATAAACAGAAGCTAGCGAATCGATATTTTCATGTATCGCTTTTAGGACGAACCTGGAAATGCCTAATGGATTTACGCTGGAGCTGAAATCTAATTTAACTAGGTTAGG
>DATBGR010000286.1:0-11539 GCA_036557905.1 Nitrososphaeraceae archaeon
CTATGAATCTGCTTTATTGCATACATCGATATTAATTTTAAATCATTTCGATGCCAATGCTTACAATCTATTAACACTACTCGTTTAGTAGACTTGTACGTTCCAACTATGTCAATCTCTACTCTATGGGGTTTATTTAACCTTACATTACGCTCAATTTCGTAACCTGACAAATTAAGAATTTCCGAAGCGAACGCCTCAAAATCCCTCCAACTTAGAATTTTTGATATGGATTCAATGTCAATACCATTCTTTAACACATGGATTGCAAGCTTAATCCGATCGGAATCGGAGAACAAATAGATATTTCCTGATTCCCGTCCAATCCCATTAACTAGCATATATTGTAGAATTTGATTACAGACAGATTGACTTGCAATACCTAACCTTTTTTGGAATTCATCCTGTGTGATCACTGGCATCATAGCATACATAGCTTTAATTAACAGTTGATGATTCATGTGAGACACAGCTGATAATCAAATATTTGAATTGGATGCTTTCTTAGAGAAGAACTTTTCTACATCCACAAATTTAGTATTTAACGTGTCTTACAGGACTTGAAAAACACGTGATTCACCTGGACTATGAATAAATTATGGAGCCTGGGTGCTAGTAAGTAAATATTAATACTATCATTATCATTTTATCTTAAAATAGATCCAATCATACGATATCAGAAAAATAACATCATAACCTGACGATAGCAGAGATAAACAAAGCCTACGCAAATCAATCACCTGGTCAGATTAGAAATACTTTATAAATTAAAAATCAAACAGTCTTTAACTTAAATTGTAGACCAGGGAAGGTTTAGTTGAAGGTGTATTACGATGGATTTATCCGCTATGCAGAAATTCACATCAGCCCAATAAGCTTTTTAGAATGAGATCGTGCTAATTCATTGAGCGCAATTTATAATGTGTGTCAATATGAATAAAAATTTCAGAAATGCAATAGATCTAAACAATGCAAATTGCAACATGTGTGACACATCGTTGGAGATTCCTGACGTGGAACAGCATATTTCATCCCAAAAACACCTAATAAATAAAGATCGTTTGGCCACAAAACTCGAAATGGTTAATTCTGCGGAGACGATTCAACAATCCGTGATAAACAAATGGCTTGAATCGAAATAGCGTGGATGGTTGTGATTTAGGTCAATTGTATACGTCTTTTTTTGCTTGCCACGTCTAAATCGTAGTCGATTGATTTCTTTGTTTTTCTTTTACATATTTAAGAGGTTCTACTGAGCAAAATTAGGAGTTGTTTGTGAACGAATCTCGTCATATGTCTCCAAATATGACATCCCTTTCAATGTGGTTAGGTAAGTTTTATCGACTTGTCTATACATGATCAAGTCATAGACTAAAAGAACATGAAGGTATTTGGCAAGATCTGCCGAAGTCAATGACGATCTAGAAATTATTACCGACGATTTGATACCTACGGTAGCCGCTTCCAAAATGAACTCTATTATGTCACTAGGGTTTCCAATTGTCATGAAATCAACTAATTACTCTAGAACTGCTATTTATGACAAACTCTTACAAATTCTTGTTGTAACGTCAGGTTCTATCAATTGATACTCTTATACTACGAGTTTATGACTAACAATTTCACCTTATAATCCGAGAATGTTGCTCTGTACAATAAGATATATTATATTCTAACTGTAATTTGGGTGATCTATCCAGTTTATGCAATTTCCGACCGGAATCACTAAAACAAAAACGGTTCCAAAATATGATACGATAGTATCTCCATGCAGTAGTTAGCTGATCAAAAAACCACACATATTTCACTAAATATAGATACTTATGCTTATCTTACTAATTCCTTAGATTTCACTCTATCAACCAAAAGAAGTCTAACAAATTAATGGAGGTATCTAACTCCCGTTACGTCAGGGTTATTCCGCGTGTACATTTAGTTCAAATTCACTAATAGTATATCGACTGAATATTATTCATTGATACTCGAGACTCGATTTTTACTCACATTATCCCTATCATTAATAGTTATAAGTTTTTGTGGCGTTTCGTCAAGTAATACAGTTCTTGCAAATCATAACAAGAAAGTATCAATAGTATGTGCAGACTACATGCCATGTCTAAACGGAATTTGCATAGGTCACGCATGCCCATCTGCAAATAGCCTACAAACTAGAACAGATGGATCGGATGATCTAAATCAACTATTTAATGTTGGACAGCCATCCGATATCTATAAGCTGGCTCGATCTAGTGTAAATTCTTTGCACAATAATCAAAATACAAACAATGCCAATGATTGCGTTAAGTCTCAAATCTCGAAGGTTACCATTCTAGGAAAAAGAGATCTAAATGAGGATTTTAAAAGGGCAAGTGATGGTGATCCGAATACAAAATGGTCAATGAACGACGGTAGAGCATCTATTCAGATGGATTTGGGTGAAATCAAAAAGGTTTGTAGTTTTAATATTCATTGGTATAAAGGGGAAAAAGGAGCATATACTTTTGTAATATCTTCATCGATAGACGGGGTTAACTTTACAAATATATTGAAAGGAATGAGTGATGGTTCTAGCGGGGCATCAGAAAATTATCCAATTATCAAGGAGGTACAGGGCAGATATATTAGACTAGATGCCTCGAGAGATTTTCAGGTGTCAGGAGTGTCTGATGTAAGTGTTTATACGAAATATGTAAAAGACCCAAATGCGTACGCGAATCCAAGGCAGTATTTGGTGGAAGCACATTCACCATCATCAACTCATGAATCGATAAATCAAATCGAGCCGAATCAATACGTGCAGCTTATATCTCCGCTTATAGAAACAAATCTTTTGCAGGTGATGCCTGATAAGAATATCGAAACTGCTACAACATCGACTATTCAGATTAATCTGGCAGGAAATGGAACTGACAAAGATAATGGCTTAAAATTCTCAATAATAGATCTGCCTCTTCACGGTGTTTTGAAGCAAGGATCGATCGCGGAAAGTATAATATATGAACCAATTGATGGCTTCAAAGGAGAAGACACCTTCACATACGATGCAATCAACGAGCACGGAACTGAAACTCTCAAAGGCAGAGTTAATATCCTAGTAGGCAACAACTCCCCATTATAAAACGATAGTAAAAATATTTCAAATATGATCTTACATGATCTCGAGTTATACTTCAAGCCAATCCTAGACAGCCAAAATACTTGCTCATCATTGCAAGGATATGAAATTGCATTTTCTATTGAGAACATATAATGGTAGAAATCCATGAATAAAATTTCTACAAAAATTTTAAACGAATGCATAATTAAAGAGCCTGTAGTCAAAATAGGATAATGGATACCACTTTATAATGATACTAATTCTTGTTACCATATGAATTTAACTTATAATGAAGATCTCCGTCTTTAAGAAGATAGTATAATTTTAAAAAGTACTTTCCATAGGCTTAAATTTGAACTCAAAATTCGGAGTTATGGGGCTTAATGATTACTACAACTATCAAGACTCCCATACGAGGTGACAACATGCTTTAATGGTCTATCTTAGGATTCACAAAGAATTACCCAAACCCATTGAAGAGGCTGTCAAATCTACATATCTAGACGCTACTATCTAGTGATTTGTTTGGGGATACAAACCTTGGTCTTATTTATTCATCAAATTCAGATAACAATGTTAAACAGTATCTAAATAAGGAAGAAGCATTATTCATGATATACCCCTAATGAATGAGCGAGATTATGATGACGATAACCCCGAATATGATGATGCACAGAAAATTTCATCATCTCGCCAGCAAGTTCTATCCGTATTAGATAGCTTCATAGAGCAGATTTTGCGGATCAGAAGAACTTTGCTAGGTGTATCCATCTCTTCTTTAATATTGGCACCTCTTGCAATAGGCCTTTCAGTATTCTTATTGCGACACCCTTCTTTTTTTGTTATTTTGCAGATAGAGAACGAATTCGGTCTGATACTAAGCATACTTCTGGGATCAGTTATAGTTATTTCATCTTTATGGTTGATCGCCGGAATCAGACAATATCGTTCGGTAGGGTCCTGGAACAAAAAATACAAAGCATATCTGCAAGATAAACAGGAATTAGATAAGAAGATTGCTGCGCAATTTGTTCTAGATAGAGATGAGAACAAGTCTTAGGTCGAATAGTGAATAAAGCTCCACAATAACTTCTAGTTAAAGATCACATTACATGGGGATAACGAGAAAGATGAATTTTCTATTTTTCATTTACTTTCATTTTCGTCAGCGTAGGTAGAAGATTTAGTTTCATCACCGCGACTCCTTCGACGTGGAAACATTCTTTCGTAAGGTTCCAATATTGTTTTAGAAAAATCAATTCCCTTTTCTGTAGGTCTATAAACTGTAATCAGTCTTTTATTCGATCTAGCTTCTTTCTTAGTAATTAGTCCATTTAGCTCCAAGTCATCAAGAATATATTTGTGCTTTTTAAGATTCAGTCCACAAAAGCTTATTAACGCTGTCTGATTCATTTCACCATATTCAACAAGTTTGAGAATTAAGTCTTTGACAATATATATCCTGTCTCTATATGTAGATTGGGTACCTGCCATCAGGAATTAACTTACTCTCTTAATTATCAAGAGATAATCCTCCTAGTCATAATAATAACTTACCTACATAACTCAGAGATTATTCGATTTTGGTAATAGATGTATCTTCATTTACAAAACTTCCGATCAACTATGGTGCAAATATTGTCACATAGATCATCATAATCTTGATAAAGTGTTCTATACTTGAGTAATCACCAAATCAAATCAAATCAACACACAATTATTACTATTTAATATGTATAACATATTATATTCCATAAAAATAATGATCGCCGTCTACAACACAGGTACATTTTATTCCTGTAAAGTGAATAGATTAAAAATCTAGCAACATATGAAACAGTGTGGAATAACTAATTAGTCATTGGCAATTCAACTTGACGTGCCATCTTCGAAGTCAGTCCAAAGAGTTAATTTCTCCACGTAATTTGAGTTTCCTAGTGCTTTAATTTCAATTTGATTCTATAACTGCCCTTCGAGGACCTGTTAAAATGAAATTTCATTGAATTAGTGATAGATATACTGATCTTTCTAATAGTTCTAAATCGTTTTTGTGTCTGATATAGAAGGAGGTGAATCTATTCTCAGCAGTACAGCCATCTAGTCAATGGCACCAAATTAGGTGGCCAAATCTAACACGATAAAGCATAGATAAACTTACCTGAAAACTTAACCAATAGTTGAGGAATATATGAGTAGGCCAAAGAGCTAACTATATTTTGTAAAGGAGTATATAGAGATGCCAACAGACGTAATAGTCAGAAGGGGCACTTAATATCTAAGGAATAGATCTCCAGTATAAAGAGTGGCATAACATCATTTATTCCTACGAATCTGTAACAGTGTTAGAAATAGTTTCCAACTGTGACGATTAAGTCATAGCACAAGTAAAAGGGAGTCAGGATTCTCTGACTAACGCAATTCACTGTACTAATACAAGTATTATATTATTAAATTAAGAAATACTATTTAATAGAGTAATCAAATTCGATAACACTTTACAATTTCAGAGTCCGCGACCGAAGCTATTGTTCTTCTCCATGTTTTGCGCTGCAACATAGGCCTGAAGGCTAGTTTGGAAAATGATTCCTCAAGCCGGTTTTTTTGACAAAGATTGTGTCAGCCAGTGGATGCCTGACGTGGTAATAGTAAAAAGAGTGTCGACTCCATCTTTTGCGTTATTTCTAAGTACAAATCCAAACTTGACCAGCTCAGACAAGCGGGAACTCACTGATTTTGGATTTAAAGAAGTGGCAAATTGAATCTGGGAGAGACTCATTCCATCGACATCCGACTTCCCAAGCTCTTTTAAGATTCTTGATGCTACCAACTGTAGTGCGACTGATTGTTTATCGGAAAGCTTTTTTATTGCTGTCTGACCGGGATCCAATATTATTCTTGGCCCCTCATTTGTGATCTTTATGAACCTTGCAAAGGACTCGATCAATTCCGTAGCTGAATAATTTAGGGTAATTCTTTTGGCAAGATCTAAGCTCGGAACTTGCTTCGACATAAACATAATAATAGATTGCAGAACGGATCCGGCAGACCCATTGAATTGTACTTTTATATCTCCAACTGCAACTGAGACACTAACGCTTGTGGTGTTCACAGAGTCATCATTTGACATATTTGTTGCTCCGAACCGGCATGGTAAATTAATAAGAACTCACAGGAATTTTCGAACCTAAAAAGATCGCATAGACTCATATGACTTCTTAATGATGCATAGCTAAATAAAGGATCAATAATTTCTTCGTTATGCTTGATATAAGGTACATCTCTGATCACATTTACATCATCATATTTACGAAACATATTGTCCATTAATATTTATGATTTATATATTTAAATAATGTCTTAATAAAGATGATATTATTAGATTGTTTGATATGATGCTCGGTTAGAATTTCATAATTAAAATTAACCTAGAATATTGGGATAAGTCTAGTCATAAGATTCATGGAACAAAATACCCCAGGATCATAGTGTTGAGTGCGAGCTGAGTTGTCTTCTATAAGGAAAGCGAATAAAGTATATCATAAAAGGTATGTGGAAACTGGAAAACCGAACCGAACCTTGCGCTCATGTCCTATCGAGTGATAAACATATCGAATTTAGAATTTAGCATTGATAAGTATAATTCATAAGTTCCTATGTGTCGGGATAGTCTTATGTTGTAAATTTTTCCAAAATCCCAAATACGGATAATCAGTTATTATCATTGTTCTCAATATCTATGAGCTGTAAGCTCCCCTTAGGTAAGATGCGAGGTTTACCTGTCTGTTATTCATTCTATTGGAGTGAACAACATTATCGTTAATCTAGGTCAAGAATTAGCCGTCTCGCTTCATATCACTTTCCAAATAGAATCTGTGAGATCACTGATTAATATTAAGGATACAGTCTTACCATAGTAGAACCTAGGTTTGAATCTATAGATTTCTTTGTTTCACTACAAAACAATAGGGAATGATAAAAAATCCAGAAGCAATCACTATAAGAACATTTGAGGCAATTATTATATACTATGTTTGCATAATCTCAACTTAACATGAACTCTAGCATTGAGGAATTGGAAATCGCCTCTGGCCTAAAGAAAATGCTGATAGATGCTGGATTCACCGCAGATTCAATCCTTCACTACGGTATAGATGAGATTTCTACTGTTTTAGGTATAGAAATATACGTTGCTAAGCTAATTTTTGATGCCGCAAAGAGATTTGATCAAACAAAGCAACGAAGTAATTTTCTTAAAGATTCTGTTGTTGCTGCATAATAGCGCAGACTTTGCTGAACAAACATGACAAGATCAAGACTGAATAATTTGGTGAAAGCAAAGGTTTGGACATTAATGTATATGATCAATTGATATGATATCTTTCTAGGGTTACGGAGTTTTTTCTGTATGACCCCTACTTACTAAATCTTCATACTTGCTTATCACTACTTCAAATGTATTACAGAATTACTAGTAGATCCGACCCCTCAAATCAGCTTCGAATCATTTGGTCAACTGAAATGAGCTTTTTTAAATAGCAAATTGCTTTTTTTGGGAAAAGTACACTGGTAGGATTCTAGATTTCTGTGGTTTCTCTGGCATTACCGAATCAGCGTTAACATCAGTAGTACGAATTTACGTAATCAGACGGTAGACGGATAAGGCTTGATAACCGTAATATCAAAAGAGATAAGTACTGATAAGCATTTGTAAAATTATTGGATAGCAAGGGCTATTACGCAGTTTTTGATGTGTCCGAACATGCTAGTTATCAAGAAATAAAAAGGGCATACAGACGACTTGCTAGAAAATACCATCCCGATAGGAATACTTCAGGCATTTCTGATGAAATGATAAAGAGGATTAATGCCGCTTTTGAGATTCTGTCAGATAAAGATAAACGACACAATTATGACCATTCAGAAGGTTACGAGATGGATCGTTCTGCGACTGATCAAGAGTCAGATCAGCAAGTAAATAGCAAAAAGGAAAATGGTTATGCTCACCATAATACGACTTTCAATTCGTCTAAATCGAACAATTGTGATTTTGCGAATATGAATGAAGCGAGTAGCAGACGATCGGATAGTCAGGGTAACTATGTCCAATTTGCTGAATTTGACACTAATTCTACGTTAATTACGGGCCTACTCGATATCCCGAAAGGTCGATTCCACTTAATTGTCGAGCCTTCACTTTGTATGGCTTTTGGTAGCTGCGAGACACTTGCACCAAAGGTGTTTGTAGTAGAAAAAAACAAGAGGATAAACCCGAAGGCAATAGTTGCCTCAGAGGTCGATGCTACCTTCGATGAGATACTATCTGCCGCCCAAACTTGTCCAACAAAAGCAATCAAAATTATTGACAGATACACTGGAGAGCAAATTTATCCATAGTAAATTATGAGGTCGAGCAAATTTCGACTTATTTCTACAAAGACAAGACGACTATGTTTCATAAAGATGTTCTAATCCACTTTCAAAAATTATCAATATAGTCATTAATACTAGTCAAAATCTACAATGTAAATTTTGCGACTGTCGTTGCATGTATCACATAAGACTAAATATAGCACCACTCCAGAGTCCTCTTGGCAACATTTAATTTCGACAAATGTGTTCAGGTTTATGTAACGTTGCCCAGGTGTACACTTTCATCATACGAGTTCAGGTCATCCCCCACTTATAGTCTGTATTCTATCTGAAACTAAATCGAAACCTTGTTGCCAAAAGTTGTCAGCGGTAATATCTAGGCCAGCCTCCTTCAACAAGGTCTCAGGTTTCCTTGAACCACCTGCAGATAATAGTCCTATATATTTCGGTATAAACTCTTTACCCTCCCTCATGTACTGGCTGTAAAGCGATAATGCAAGTAAATTTCCAAATGAATACGCATAGCAATAAAACGGAGTATGATAAAAGTGAGGTATGAATAGCCATTCCCATTTGAAATCCGTAGGAACGTCTACCGATTTACCAAACTGTTGTCGCAAATTGTTGAGGTAAATTTCAGATATTCCGTCAGCAGACAGATTAGAATCTGCAATAGCCTTATGCGCATCGATCTCAAAAATTGTGAAATACGCCTGTCGCACTATCGTAGCGTAGAAATCATCAATCTGCTGAGCCAGAAACGATGTACGTTCAGCTGATTCTAACCCATTGCACAGATTATCATTTAAGAGCATCTCTGCGAATACAGACGCAGTTTCGGCTAGTGGAAGTGGAGCGTGTGCTACAAAATATGGATTAGACGAGGCGCAGATACTATGAATTGCATGACCTAATTCATGCGACATAGTAGAAATGTCTCTACGTCTACCGTCGAAATTGAGTAACACATAGGGAGTCAACTTGGGTGAAAGTGTAGAACAAAACGCCCCACTCTGTTTATTTTTCCTTATTTCATAATCAACGTGTTTTCCTGTGAATAGTTTCTCCGCAAATTCTCTAAATGTGGGGTTAAAATCTTCAAATGTCTTTAGCACCAAATATCTGGCTCGATCATAAGCAATTTTCTTTCTATCGCTTCCATTTGAGGGCAGCGGGGCATATAGATGATATCTATGAAGTTTTTTTACACCGAGTACCTTTGCCTTTTCTTTAAAATGGAGATGAAAAATAGATGCATTACGCTTGCATACACCCAGTAATGTTTGGACTGTGGAATCGTCTATATCGTTATACATGTTTCGAACTGAAATAGCAGAATCAAATCCTCTCATGTTCATGTATTCATCTCGCCATTGGATAACTCGATTTATGTAAATTTCTGACAATATGCCTGAATTTTTCCCGTATACCTGCAACAAGGATCTATATGCAGCTTCCCTCTCTTCTTTTCTTTGACTTCTTATCATAGAGATTAATTTTTCTTTATTAAAAAATTTTTTTTTGATAGTAGTTTTGTTATTTTTTATGGTAACGATAAATTCTAATGCGTTCGAATATCTATCATAGATTTTGATTAATGCGTTGGTCCCTGTTACCTCCAGAGTGTTGATAATTCTCTCTTCTGGCTCTGTCAGTGTGTACTTTGAAAGCAATCTTTTGTGTATAAGAAATTCCCTGTATACTTCAGGTACCGAATTTATCAGCCTGCGAGATTCATCCTCATTTAATTGCTTCTTAAACCATGTATCAAAGAACAAAAGTCTATTAGAAAGTTTGGATGAGAGCCCGTCCATTTTTGTCATAAGAGCAGCGCCTTCATTGGAAGAAGTGTCCGATGCGTACAGCAAATGGGAATATCCAGTTGCAATGCTCATATTCTCTGAAATACCTTCAATCTCAAAAAGCAGACTTTTAAAATCACCTGAAGAGATGGTATCTGAAAGTAATCGCTGCTTTGATTCTACTTTTTTTACTTTCTCTTCGATTGCTTGCAAAAATTTTTCATATCCTTCATTGTATGACTTCTCAAGATCTCCCAAGTCCCAAGAGCCAACTTTAGATCTAACTTTACTTGGCATGTAACAAAAGCCAAGTCTTATGCAGAACCTAGTCTCATATATACGATTCATAAATTCAAGACATCAAAATATTACTCCCTAAAATCGAGTAAACTGAGTCGGTGATAGATGAACAAGTCTTTTCACCTCTCCCCATTACCCCATATTACTGCAATTGGGTAATCATGAACTAGGACTCATATTTTCTGTAAATGGCAATATCGTAGACTCTCAGAAATACATCCGAAAATGGTATCAATGATCTAAACCAAATCCGATTTGAATAAGCAATTCTCCGAGACCAATATATATTTACTTCAAGCACTTGTTGGGACTTAATCAATCGAATGTACAATCAATCACTCGAAGAGAGCCAATAATTCAGTAATTTCTAAATATTAGTATTGATGAGAATCAAACATAGTAGTCCATAGCTGCATGCGAGTCTACGCCATGAGATCTATGATTCGATAATTTTATGATCACATTCTTGAGCTGTTTTTTAGATTCGGTACGTATAATTGCATTAGCACTGGATCTTATTGAAATTACATGACATCCACATCATGTTACGATAAATTCTACATTATATTGAGGACATAGTAGTCATTGCAACCGTAAACTAACAGTAGGATATCTGCAACATTATGCCGGAGACATGTTTCAATAATGGGATAGATATTGGATGAGCTAGTTTTTTCTATTATTAAACCTAAAGCAACTTTTGGGCTGGCCCGTCGGTGTGTGAATCAAATTTGACGTAAGTTTTGGGACCAGCTTGAACAATGAACATTATTGGTTCAGAAATACAGGCGAACACTAAACATAGTTGTTAAGTCAAGTTCATCCTTTTATCGTAATCAAATAAGAATATTCAATTATTCCCCTCTTCTATGGCTGTTTCTATGCTCAGGGGATTCTCAAATAAATCAGGAAAGAATATTGAGCGCCATTCTGAAATGAATCCAAATATCAATACAAGATAAACTCAAAC